>JBIPNU010000001.1:0-23552 GCA_044370615.1 Burkholderiales bacterium | reverse complement strand
GCAAGCGCTTCGAGGTGGCCGGACACGAAACGGTGCTCGAGGCGGCGATGCGCCAGCAGATCCAGTTGCCCTACGGCTGCCGCAACGGCGCCTGCGGCAGCTGCAAGGCCACGCTGAGCGAAGGCCGTGTCGACTACGGCCAGTACCAGTCCGCCGCGCTGACCGACACCGAGAAGGCCGAAGGCAAGGTGCTGCTGTGCTGCGCCCGCCCGCTCGAGGACCTGACGGTCCAGGCCCGACTGCTCGAGGGCCTCGACGGGGTGCGGGTGCGCATCATGCCCTGCCGCGTGCACCGGATGGAGCGTCGCGACAGCACGATGCTGCTGTTCCTCAAGCTGCCGCAGAACGACCGGTTGCAGTTCCGCGCGGGCCAGTACATCGATTTCCTGCTGAAGGACGGCAAGCGGCGCAGCTTCTCGATGGCCAACGCCCCGCATGACGACGAGTTCCTGCAACTGCACATCCGCAACTACGAGGGCCTGTTCTCCGGCCACGTGTTCAACCGGATGAAGGAGCGCGACATCCTGCGCCTGGAAGGTCCGTTCGGCAGCTTCTACCTGCGCGACTCCGACCGTCCGATCGTGTTCGTCGCGAGCGGCACCGGGTTCGCTCCGATCAAGGCGATCATCGAGCACTGCATTGCCGCCGGCGTGCACCGGGAGATGGTGCTCTACTGGGGCAACCGTACCCGCGCCGACATGTATGCGCCGGAACTGCCCGAAGCCTGGGCTCGCGACCTGCCGAACTTCCGCTTCGTCCCGGTGCTCTCCGAGCCCAGGCCCGAGGATCACTGGACCGGCCGTACCGGCTTCGTGCACGAGGCGGTGATGGCCGACCAGCCCGACCTCTCCGGCACGCAGGTCTATGCGTGCGGCGCGCCGGTGATGGTCGATGCGGCACGCCGCGACTTCTCCGCCCGCTGCGGCCTGCCCGCCGAGGAGTTCTTCGCCGACGCCTTCACCGTCAACGAGCCGGAGACGGTGCTCGCCCGCTGAGCCGACGCGCCCGCGTCAGGCCATCGGCGGCAGACGCTGCAGCGCCGTGAGCACGCGCGGCGCCGCGTAGACCCGGTTGCGGCTGCGCCCGGTGATCTCGCACAGCAGCCCGCGGTCGCACAGCGCATCGATCAGGGCCGCCGCAGTAGGCAGCGTCCGGCCGACCGCCTGCGCGGCGCGCGCGACGCTGGTGCAGGGGTTGACGAACAGCGCGTCGACCAGCGGCGCGGCGTTGGGAATGCCGCGCGTCTCGCGCAGCAGCGCCTCGCGCAGGCGGGCGAGGTCGTGCAGGTGGATCAGCGCGCTGCGCGCGGCACCGCGCACGCCGAGCAGGAAGAATTCGAGCCAGGGCTCCCAGACGCCGTCGCGCAACGCCTGGCCGAGCCGCGCCCGGTAGCGGGCGCGATGCGCCTGCCAGTACGCCGAGACGAACCACACCGGCACGGCCAGTTGCCGGCGCGCGGCGAGGTACAGCGGCGCGAGCACCCGCGCGAGCCGTCCGTCGCGCCCGTCGGGCAGCGCCAGCGCCTCGAGTTGCGCCTGCAGCAGCGCGCAGCGCACCAGCGGCGGCATCCACTCCCGCTCGTCGGCAGCAAAATGAGCCCAGGCCTCGAGCCCGATGCGCTGCGCCGGCAGGAGGTCGAGCGCGGGCGCGATCGCGCCCTCGTCCGCGGACGCGACGGCCACCTCGCCGGCGTCCAGCCACGCGCGCACCGCGTCGACCAGCGCGAGGTCGAACGGGCGCTGGTGGATCCGCGCGTATCCGCGCTGGAAAGCCACCGCCGTGCGCCACAGCATCACGCCGGCCATGGCCCTCGGATCGTCGCGGGCGACCGCCCCGAGCTGCGCGTGGTAGAGATCCTGCAGGCCGACATCCATCCCGGCGAGCCGGCAGGAGTGCAGGGCTTCCAGCGCCGCGCAGGCGGGCGCGAACAGCGCCGTGTCCGCCGCGATGCCGGCCGCGGAGAGACCGGCGAGTGCGGCCTCCGCCTCGGTGAGCAGGACCACGAGGCTCGCATCCATCGCGAACGGCGGGGGCAGCGGCTCGGGCAGGCGCGCCGGCGCGGCCGCGCGCGCGGCCCGGCGCGGACGGGAGACGGGCGCGCCCCCGCGAGTCCGCGCCCCCTTCATCGCGACGAGGGGCCCGGGGCCGGCGGCTCGACCGGCGGCAGGGGCAGCGTGTCGGGGGCCCCGGATGGCGCGGCCCACCGCCGCGCGCAGGCGAGCCGTGCCGCCGGATCGTCGGCATCGTGCAAGCCCGCGTGCGCGAGCCAGGTTTCGCACGCAGCCGTATCCCCCAGCGCGTGCGCGGCCTGCGCGGCCAGCAGCGCACTCGCCACCGGGTCGGCCCCACCGTCGAAGGCGGCCCGCGCCTGCTCGAGCGCGATGCCGGGCTGCTGCGCGAGGCTCGCCCTGAGGGCGGCGGCCAGCGCTGCCTCCGCGCGCGCGCGGCGCTCACGCAGGCGCCAGGCGCGCGCCTCGGCGGGCAGGGCGGCGAGGCGGCTCGCCGCGCGCAGCACCAGGTGGCCGGCCGCGAACAGTCCGAGCGCCAGCAGCGCCGCAAGCCCGGAGGACAGCTCGATCCGGTAGGGCGGGACCATCACCAGCACGTAGCCCGGGGTGTAGCGCAGGACCGCCGCGAGCATGACCGCGAGCAGCGACAGCAGCAGCGCCCAGGCGAGGGTCTTCATGCGCGCATCGCGGTCACGACCGCCGGTCCTGTCGCACCCGCAGCGCGCGCACCGCCTCGAGGCTCTCGCCGATGCCCGGGATGTCGATGCGCACCGGCGCCCGCGCCAGTTCTCCGAGGCTCGCGGCGAGTGCGGCCACCGCCGGGTCGCCTCCGTCGAAATAGCGGGCCAGCCAGTCGGAGGCCGCCTGCAGGTCGCCGCGGAAGCCCGCCTCGTCGCGTGCGAGCAGCGCGAGCCGCGCGGAGAGCAGGCGCAACCGCAGGTTCTCGCGAAGGAACCACGCCTGCTCGGGGGCGAGCAGCGGCGGTACCTCGCGATCGATTCGACGCACGGTGGCCATCTGGCGAAGCTCGACGCGCAGTTCGGTCCACAGCCGCGCGAGGGTGGCCCGCCAGCCCTCGCCCGTGGCGCCCGCCGGCGCCGCATCCTCGCGCGCCACCTCGGGCGCGCGGCCGGCGCCGGGGGCGGGCGCCAGCGATTCGAGCGCGGCGACCGCCCGGTCGAGGCGGCGTGCGAGCCCGGTGACATCGACCAGCGGCAGCGCCTGCAGCCTCCCGATGTCGGCGGCGATCGCCCGGCGCAGCGGCGCGAACGCGGTGCGCTCTACCCGTGCGAGCCTCGCCTCGGCGCCCTGGAGCGCGACCAGCGCCACCTGCACGTTGCCGGCGATCGCCAGTTGCTGGGCGGCGGCCGCCAGCGACTGCTCGAGCTCGGCCAGCAGCGCGTCGTCGCGTCCGCGAGCGAGTTCCTGGTAGAGGGCTTCGAGCGCGATCTGCTGGCTCTGCGACTCGGCCATCCGCGACTCCACGGCCGACAGCCTCGACTCGACCTCGCGCGCCGCTCGCTGCGCGCCGCTGGCCGTCTCCGACGAGCGGCGCGCCGATTCATCCGCGGTGGCGAGCCGCTGCGCCACCTCGGCGCGCAAGTCGCGCCGCTCGCGCGAGCCATCGTACGCGAGCCAGCCGAGGACGAGCACGGCCACCAGGAGCGCGAGAAGCAGCAGGTCGCGCCGGCTCGCCCGCTCGACCGGGGGCTCGCCGGTGCCCGCCGTCGCTTCGGCGGCGTCGCGCACCGCTCCCGCGCCCGGGGTCGGGATCTCGTGCGGGTCGGGCGGTGCCTGCGGCGTCATGCGGCGGCCCCGTCCGGGCGCGATGCCCATGCGATCAGCGCGGCGATCACGCCCTCGTCGCCGCCTTCGGTCAGCCGGGCATCGTGGAAGCCCCCCGCCGCCAGCGCCGCGACGATGCGCGGATGCGGCGCGAAGATCGGCAGGGCCTGCAGCGCGCAGGCATCGAGGCCTTCGAGCATCCCCGCCAGGTGCGCGGCTGCCTCGCTGCTGGTCACCACCAGCGCGTCGAGTCGCCGCTCGCGCGCGCGCTGTGCCAGCGGCGCGGCATCACCGGCCGCTCGCCGTCGCGTGTAGCACGCGGCGAAACTCACGCGCGCGCCGCGCTCGCGCAGCCCGCGTTCGAGCGCATCCCGGCCTTCCTGCCCCCGGAACACCAGCACCGATTGCCCGCGCAGGTCGGCCAGCGCGGGGAGCGCGAGCAACGCCTCGCTGTCGTAGCGCTCGGTGGGAGCGAGCACGCCGGCGATGCCCTGGCGCGCCAGCGCCCGCACCGTCCCCTCGCCGATCGCGGCGACCCGCCACGCCGCCGGTCGCGGCACGCCGGCGGCAGCCAGCGCGGCGAGGCCACGATCGACTGCCGTCGGGCTGGAGAACACCGCCCAGTCGTGCGCGGCGGCTTGCGCGAGCGTCTGCGCGAGCGCCTGCGGATCGGGCGGGTCGCCGATCTCGATCAGCGCGAAGCGCACCGCCTCGCCCCCGGCCGCCTCGATCGCCGCGCACAGCCGCCCGGCCTGCGCCTCGGGACGGGTGACCGCGACACGCCGGCCGGCGAGGGGCCGCGGATCGGCCGCCGCGCTCACGCGAGTGCGGCGAGGATCTCCGCCGCGCCCAGCGCGGTGAGCCGCTGCGCGAGCGCACGGCCGAGCGCTTCGCACTCCGCGGGCGCGCCGCTGACCTCGTCGCTCACCATGCGGCGACCGTCGGGGCTCGCGACGAAGCCGCGCACCCGCATCGTGTCGCCCGCCACCTGCGCGAAGCCGCCCAGGGGCACGGTGCAGCTGCCGGCGAGCGCGCGCGACATCGCGCGCTCGGCCTTCACGCAGGCAGTGGTCACCGGGTCGCCCAGCGCGGCCAGCGTGTCCACCAGCGCGGCGCGATCGCCGCGGCACTCGATGCCCACCGCACCCTGCCCGACCGCCGGCAGGCTCTCCTCCGGGCTGAGCAGCGCGGCGATGCGATCGGCCAGCCCGAGCCGGCGCAGTCCCGCGGCGGCCAGGATGATCGCGGCGTACTGGCCCTCGTCGAGCTTGCGCAACCGGGTCTGGACATTGCCGCGCAGCGGCTGCACGTCTAGCGCGGGATGGCGGGCGCGCAACTGGCTTTCACGCCGCAGGCTGGAGGTGCCCACCACGCTGCCGGGAGGCAGTTCGGACAGGCTTCGGTAGTGGTTCGACACGAAGGCGTCGCGCGGATCCTCGCGCTCGAGGATGGCCGGCAGCACGAAGCCCTCGGGCAGGGTCATCGGCACGTCCTTCATCGAGTGCACCGCGATGTCGGCGCGCCCGTCGACCATCGCCTGCTCGAGTTCCTTGACGAACAGGCCCTTGCCGCCGATGCGTGCAAGCGACACGTCGAGGAAGCGATCGCCCTCGGTGGTCATCCCGAGGATGCTGACCCCCAGGCCAGGGTGCCGGTCACGCAGGCGGGCCTGGACGTGCTCGGCCTGCCACATCGCGAGCAGGCTCTCGCGCGAGGCGATGACGATCGAATCGACGGGCATGGCGTGGGAGTTCCGGTGCTCGGGCCGCTCGCGGCGTCAGGAATGGTAGCACCGGGCGGGGGCATGCGCCGCGCCCGCCGGCGACCCCGGGAACCGCTAGCCGAGCGACTGCCCGGTTCGCGACACCCACTCGCCGCGCTCGCGCGCGCGCAACCGCTCGCACAGGCCGATCACCCAGATCGTGCGGTGATAGAACGACTCGCCGCGCGCGAGCGGAGGGCCGGGTTCGGCGGCGAGCGCGACCAGCGGCGCCACCGCCGGCAGCACCGGCCAGCCGCCGGGGGGCACCGTGGGCAGCACCACGCCGGCGGACAGCGCGCGCGCCATCAGCCAGCGCTTGCGGGCAGCGCTGACCACCGCGCGTCCGGACACGCTGTCCAGCCCGCGGCGTTCGATCTCGCGGCCGATCTCCGAATAGACAAGCCGGGCCGCCTGGATCGCAGGCCGGCAATCGCGCGGCAGGTAGGCGATGCCCTGGGGCGCGCGCTGGTACAGGTCGTCGGCGCAGGCAAGCAGTCGCGCGACCACGCGGGCGATCGCCGGGGTCCAGCGCGGCGCGGCCATCCAGGCCTGCACGTCGACGCCCTCCTCGCGCAGCCACTGCCGCGGCAGGTACAGGCGGCCGTTGCGGGCATCCTCGCCCACGTCGCGCGCGATGTTGGTGAGCTGCATCGCCACGCCCAGTTCGCAGGCGCGCGCGATCGCCGGCGCGCTGCGCGCGCCCATCACGATCGCCATCAGCGCGCCCACCGTGCCGGCCACCCGGGCGCCGTAGTCGCAGACCTCGTCGATGGTTTCGTACTCGCGCCCCTCGGCATCCCACTGGAAGCCCTCGAGCAGCGCATCGAGCAGGCCGCGCGGCAGCGCGCAGGGCCCCACGATGCCCGCGAGCGCGGTGTCGGCCTCGATCGGCAGCGGCATCCCGGCGTAGATGCGATCGAGGCGCCGGCGCAACGCCACCAGCGCGATCGCCGGGTCGGGTGCGAGGTCGATCGCGTCGTCGGCCACACGGCAGAACGCGTACAGCGCGACCGCCGCCTCGCGGATGCGCGCGGGCAACACCCGCGAGGCGGCGAAGAAGGAGCGCGAACCGCCGCGCATCAGCGTCTCGCAGGCCTGCAGGTTCGGAACCGGCGCGGGCGCGCCCGGATGCAGAGCGGCGGTATCAGGCATGAGCGTGCAGTCGGTCGGGGTCGGGCACCACGCTGTCGAGGGCGCGCGCGGACATCAGCACGCCGGGCACGCCGGCACCCGGGTGCGTGCCCGCGCCCACCAGGTAGAGGCGCTCGATGTCCTCGCTGCGGTTGTGTGGCCGGAACCAGGCGCTCTGCAGCAGCGTCGGCTCGAGGCCGAAGGCCGCGCCCTTGTAGGAGAGCAGGCGGTCCTGGAAATCCTGCGGCGTGAGCAGGCGGGAGGTGACGACCTGTCGCGAGAAGCCCGGCAGCACCGTCGCCTCCAGCCGCTCGGCGATGCGCTGGCGGAAGGTCTGCGCGTACGCCGGCCAGTCGGTGCCGCTGTCCAGGTGCGGGACCGGTACCAGTGCATAGAACGCGTCGCACCCGGCGGGAGCCATCGCGGGGTCGGTGGCCGTGGGCCGATGCAGGTAGAGGCTGAAATCGTCGGCGAGCCGGTGCTTCCGGAAGATGTCGTCGAGCAGCTCGCGGTAGCGCGGGCCGAGCAGCATCATGTGGTGCGGCACCGACGGATACTGGCACCGGGTGCCGAAGTACCACACGAACAGGCTCATCGAGTATCGACCGCGCGCAAGGCGCGTGTCGGTCCAGCGGCGGCGGTGCTGCGGCTCGACCAGGTTGCGGTAGGTCCACGCCATGTCGGCGTTGGAGACCACGATGTCGGCGGCGATCCGCTCGCCCCCGGCCAGTTCGACCCCGGTCGCGCGACCGTGCTCGACCAGGATGCGCTGGACCTGGGCACCACAGCGCAACCGCCCGCCCAGGCCCTCGAGCAGGCGCACGAGGCCGGTCACCAGCGTGCCGGTACCCCCCATCGCCCAGTGCACGCCATAACGGCGCTCGAGCGCGTTGATCAGGCTGTACACCCCGGTCACCGCAAACGGGTTGCCCCCGATCAGCAGCGTCTGCAGGCTGAAGGCCATCCGCAGCCGCGGATCCTGGAAGTGGCTGGCGACCAGCGCGTGCATCGTGCGCCATCCGCGCATGCGCAGCAGCGAGGGCACGGCCGCGAAGAGATCGCCGATCGAGTCGTACGCGATCGACCCGAGCTTCTCGAAACCGAGCCGGTAGCAGAGTTCGGCCTCGGCGATGAAGCGGTCGTAGCCGGGCAGGTCGGCCGGCGCGAGCCGCGCCACCTCGGCGCGCATCGCCGGCGCACTGCCGCTGTAGTCGAAGTGGCTTCCGTCGTCGAAGCGCACCCGGTAGAACGGGTCGAGCCGCCGCAGGTCGATGTCGTCCTCGAGGCGGCGCCCGGCGAGCGACCACAGCTCCTCGAGCATGAAGGGCGCGGTGACGATCGTCGGCCCGGCATCGAAGGTGAAGCCGTCTTGGCGAAAGACGCTGGCGCGCCCGCCCGGCGCATCAAGCTTCTCGAGCACGGTGACCCGGTAGCCTCGGCGAGCGAGCCGGACGGCCGCCGCCAGCCCCCCGAAGCCACTTCCGATCACCAGCGCGACTGCAGGCGCGCGCGCGGGCGAGGCCAGGGGACCGGCGACCAGGGGCGCAGCGGCGAGCGTGGCGTCCGGGCCCATGTCAGTCGGTCGCCTCGATCACGCGCGAGGGCAGGGCCGGTGGCGTGGCCGCGCTCGCGCGCGGTGCCACGCCCGACGGGTGGCTCTCCCGCTCCATGGCCCACTGCCACAGCGCGCTGCCCGTGAGCGGCAGCACCATGAACCAGTGCTCGACCACCGCCAGCGTCAGCATCGCCGCCACCAGCGCCAGCGCCACGCGGTCGAACGCGCCGGCCCCCGGGGCCGCCGCATGCAGCCACAGCAGCGCCGCCAGCGCGGTGGCCGCGGTCACCACGACCGGGAACAGCAGGTTCATCGAGCGTCGCCCGAAGTAGCTCGCGAGGTAGCGCATCCGCTCCGGCAGCAGTTCCTCGCCGCGATTGCTCACCCCGAGGAACAGGTTGAGTTTCGCCGACAGGCGCATCGCCCACAGCGCGAGGAACGTCCACAACCCGGTCGCATTGGCCGCGCCCTGGGTGATCAGCAGCACCGCGCCGGCCATGGCGAGCGTGAACAGCTCATGCCACAGCAGGGTGCCGATCGCGCCGTGAAACCGTGCCCACTCGCCTGCGTTCTCCGGGTGCGGACGGCTGCGAGGGCCGGTGACGTAGCCCAGGAGGAAAGCGACCTCGATCCATCCCCATACCAGCACCGCGCAGCTGAAGGCGAGCACCGCCCCCGCGACCGTGGCATCGTCGCGCGTGGCGAGCAGCCCAGCGAGCGCGAGCAGCCCGAGTACGGTCGCTCCCAGCATCGAGCGCGGCCAGGTGCGCTCGGGCCGGCGATCGAGCCAGATGATCGCCCCCGTGGTGAACCACCACAGGAAGACCGCATAGGCTGCCGCGAGGGCCAGCAGGGTCATCCCCGCTGCCCTTCGCGACGCGACACCGGGAGTGCTGCGCTCACCACGCCGGGGCCATCAGCACGCGGTCGGGCAGGGCGTTCGGCCGCACCGGCAGCAGGTACAGGCGCGCGAAGGTCGCCAGCCCCGCGACCGCGAGCGCGCCGCGCTGCAGTCCGCCGATCAGGCCGCCACGCGCCTTCGCACGGTCGCTCGCCTCGCCGATGCGACACAGCCGATCGAGTCCGGCGCGGAACCGGGGATCCTCGATCGACAGCTCGAACGGAAAGATCTGGCGCGAGATCTCCGAGGTGATCCGCAGCACCTGCATGTCGTACTGGGTGGAGTCCAGGCCCAGAGCGTGGTGCAGCTCCGGCCGGGTGTGGTCGCGCACGTACATCGTCGCGTAGACCGCCAGCAGGAAGAAGCGGATCCACAGGCGGTTGACGCCGCCGAGCAGCTTCGGGTCCGCGCGCATCAGCAGGGCCAGCGACTCGCCGTGACGGAACTCGTCGTTGCACCAGCGCTGGAACCACTTGAAGATCGGGTGGAAGCGATGCTCGGGGTGCTTCTCGAGCTGGCGGAAGATCGAGATGTAGCGCGCGTAGCCGATCTTCTCCGACAGGTAGGTGGCATACAGGATGAACTTCGGCCGGAAGTAGGTGTATTTCTTCTCGCGCTTGAGGAAGCCGAGGTCGACCGCGATGCCGTAGTCCTTCAGCGACTGGTTGATGAAGCCGGCGTGGCGCGATTCGTCGCGCGCCATGTAGCCCATCAGGCGCTTGATGTCCGGGTTGTCGACGTGCTTCTCGATTTCCTTGTAGAGCACGCAGCCGGAGAACTCGGAGGTGACCGAGGTGATCAGGAAGTCGATGAACTCCCGCTGCAGCGCTTCGGGCAGCTCGCGGATCTCGGAGACGAACTCCGGGGTTCGCCTGAAGTGGTCGACGTTGTTGTCGCCCTCGAACTCGGCCATCAGCCGGTCCCATTCGGCGCGTACCGGGGTGACGTCCATGCGGTTCATGGCGTCGAAGTCGGTGGTGTAGAAGCGCGGGCTCAGCAGCGTGTTCGCCTCGGCCCTTCGGGTGGCGTCCAGTCCGCTGCTGATGATCGGTGCGGTGGTTTCCATCGTCTGTCTCCTGCCTCAGGTCGGGACGCGAGGCCCCGGGGTGCTCCCTCTGCGAATGCCGCGACGGGCGCGGCCTGTGCTCTGTCAGTGTCTGCTTCGAATGCGGATGACGAATGCGGCGATGCGTGGCCGGTCGCGCTCAGCGGCCTGCGGGCGCTGCGGCACCGGGTGCCGCGGCCAGCAGAAGACGCGCGAATGCGCCAGCGTTGGTCGGGCCGAATGACTCGAGGTCGATGCGCTGCCCGGTGGCCGGATCGGCCAGCGTGAGCCGGCCGTCAGCCCGCGCGATCAGCTGAAACGGCTGTTCCGGCCCGAGGCCGCGGACGCGCCGCTCGCGGGCGAGCGCGCGCAGCGCGCCGCGCAGGAAACCCTGCTCCCCCTCGATGCGCTCGACCTGGGCGCCGGAGGCCGCATCGATCACCGCGACGCTGCCATCGGACCGGTCCTCGAATCGCAGTTCACGCACCGCGACCGCCCGGGCGTCCGGCTCGCGCACCTCGATGCCGGTCAGGCGCGCGTAGGTCACCGCGGTCAGCGCCACCGCGAGCACGATGCCGATGGCGACCAGCGCGCCGGCAGGCAGTAGCCGGCCACCGCCCGCCACCGGGCGGGCGTCGCGGGCCGAAGCGTGTGCGTTCATCATGCGGCCAGCACGCCGTCGGCGCTGCCCGCGGCGGGCGCCGGTCGCGGCACCTCGCGCCGCTCACCCGTGGGCGCGATGCCGGTGGCGGCCGACCAGGCGCCAGCCAGGATCGCCGCGACCGCGCGCCCGTCCGGCACGCTGCGCAGCATCGGCTGCGGATGCCGGACATGCCAGGCCCGCGCGTGCGGCCACAGGTGCAGCCACGCGATCCGGTCCCCGGGGGGCAGTTGCAGCGCGATGTCGGCGGTGCCGTCGGCGGCCACGTGCAGGTCGGCGTTGCGCAGGACGCGCAGCGGCAGGTTGAACGTGAGCGTGAGCACGATGCCGATGCGCATCACGACCCGCCGGTCGGTGACCGTGTAGACCGTGGTGCGCGCCGACAGCCAGGCCAGCGTGGCGAGGATGCCCAGCGCGATCAGCGGCAGCGGCAGCAGCAGTCCGAGGTCGGCGGCGACCTCCGCGACGGCGAGCCCGTCGTCGAACAGCAGCAGCGCGCGCAGCAGCAGGATCAGCGCGAAGTACACGACGAGCTTGCGCACGTGGAAGGCGCGGATGGCGAGCGACCGCCAGTCCGGCGATCCCTGCCAGAGGATGCGCTCGCTGGCCGGCAACTCCTCCGGAAGGCCGTGCTGCGGCTCGAGTTCGTGCTCGTGACCGTGGTTCTGGACCGCCCGCATCACAGCAGCGCCTCCGCGCGGCCGGGCTCGGCGTACAGGGTGCCGGCACCGAAGTAGGCGGTGATCTTCTCCTCCTCGAGCAGCGTGATCTGCTCGGGATGGCGGGTCGGCGGCACGCCCGCGAACTGGCTGGAGAGGATCGCCTTCACCCGCACCGCATCGCGACCGATCCGGGTGAAGTTGACCGGTACGAGCACGGTGCGCTCGACGCCGGGCAGCTTCACCTCGAGGTAGCGGAACATCACCTCCATCCGGTCGACCCACAGGTCGGTCACCCGGCCTGCCTCCTCGCCGTTGGCACCGATCACCGGCAGCCCGCGCGGATCGATATCCGGGCCGGCCACCGAGAAGTCGGCCGCGGCGCGCAGCGGCACGATCTTCGCGTGCCCGTGCTCGTCGAGGTCCGGTTCGTCGGCGCGGTCGGCCCACGCACCGGGGCCCACGCCGGCGGTGAGCGGATTGCCGGTGGGCACCAGCGGCGCGCCGATCCAGCCATGCGTGGGCTCGGCGTTGAGGGTCTGGGGCGAACGCCGGTCGTTGGGCACGCTCACCTCGCCGCCGTGCGCGAGCCGGTAGGTCTTCGGCTCGGGCACCGGCCAGCCGGTGATCACGCCGCGCGAATGACCGTCGGTCTCCATCGGGTAGCCCTCGCGGTGACCCTCGCGCACGAGGTAGTAGATCAATCCGAAGAAGAAGGCCCAGAAGGCATAGAGCACGAGCTGGGCGACGTCGACGTACTGGGTGATGGCTCCGAATCCCATGGCGGGTCTCCTGTTTCCGGTGGCTGCCGGTGATGCTCGGTATCGCCGCGCCGCGGGCTGGTCGCCCACGGTACGGCAGGGTTCGATGTCGTGGTCGGCGAGCGGGTCGCCCACCACGGACGGGAAGGTCAGGTCAGGACGGGGGCATGGCGCGTCGGCGCGCGGTCGGCTCAGCCCGGCAGGCTTGCCAGGCCGAACCGGGTGCGGCCGGCAGTGCGGAACTGGTGGATCGGACGCACGAGTGGCCCGATGGCCGCGAGCGTGGCGAACAGCAGACAGAGTTCGAGCCAGTACACCGCGCCGTAGCCGGTGACCGGACGGGCGAGTACCTCGCCCAGGACACCCGCGGTGGCCAGGTGCGAGACCGCGTCGCGGATCACGCCGCCCGCGGCGATCGCCACGCCCGCGCAGGTCGCCTGAACCGCGCCCCAGGCCCCGAGCGCGAGCCCGACATGGGCCGGCGACTCCATGGACATCGCCGCGCTCAGGGTGCCGACCGCGAACAGCCCGGCGCCGAATCCGATCAGCACCGTGCCCGCCTGGAACAGCAGCGGCGCCTCCAGCGGCGCGGCCAGCAGGACTGCCGCGAAGGCAGGCAGGCCGATCAGCGCGCCGAAGGCGGCTACCCTCACCGCATCGCCACCGCGCCCGAGCAGCCGCGCGGAGAGCGCGAAAGCGGCCAGCGCACCGAGCGCCGCCAGCGCGGTCAGCGCGGAGGTCTCGCCCACGCCCATGCCGAGAATCTCCCCGCCGTAGGGCTCGAGCACGATGTCCTGCATGTTGAAGGCGAGGGTGCCCAGTCCCACGCTCCACAGGAATCGCCGCGCGCCGGGCTGGGCGATGAACGTGCGCCAGGTCGCGCGAAATCCCGCGCCGGATCGATCGCCGCGGGTGAGTTCCGGCGCGCGCGCTTCCTGCTTCCACAGCGCGACCACGTTGAACACGAGCGTGAGCACGGCCGCCGCCTGGATCACCTGCACCAGCCGCGTCGGCCCGAAGTCGGCGAGCGCGAGGCTGAAGGCGAAGCCGCTGCCGATCAGGCCGACCAGCAGCGTCACGTACATCAGGGCCACCACGCGCGGCCGGGTCTCCTCGGTGGCGAGATCGGTGGCGAGCGCGAGCCCGGCGGTCTGCGTCATCTGCACGCCGGCCCCGACCATCAGGAACGCGAGCGCTGCGCCCAGCTGCCCCATCCAGA
Source organism: Burkholderiales bacterium (assembly GCA_044370615.1). Taxonomy (GTDB): domain Bacteria; phylum Pseudomonadota; class Gammaproteobacteria; order Burkholderiales; family CAIKXV01; genus CAIKXV01. The sequence goes on along the minus strand of JBIPNU010000001.1, from coordinate 10,064 downwards.
CCATCCCGAGTTCACCCTGCCCGGTCAGCAGCAGCAGCGCGAAGGGCATGATCGCCAGGCCGCCGAACTGCAGGAGCGACCCCATCCACAGGTAGGGCACGCGCCGCCAGCCCAGCGCCGAGCGGTGCACGTCCGACCGGTAGCCCACCAGCGCGCGAAACGGGGCGACCAGCACCGGCAGCGACACCATCAGCGCCACCAGCCAGGCGCCGACCCCCAGCTCGACGATCATCACGCGATTGAGCGTGCCCACCAGCAGGGCCGTGGCCATGCCCACCGACAGCTGGAACATCGACAGCCGCAGCAGGCGGCCCAGCGGCAGGTCGGCCGACGCGGCATCGGCGAAGGGCAGGAAGCGCGGCGCGACGCCGCGCCAGCGCGGAGCGAGGCGCAGGCTCGCCTGCCACAGCGCCGCCCGCAGGCGGGCGCTGGTCGCGCGGGGTGCCGGGGCCGCGTTCACGGGCGCGCGAGCTCCATCGCCTGGGAGATGTAGAAGCCGCTGCTCACGCGCAACGTACGCGCGCAGCGCCATCCCGCCAGCGCGGGTGCTGCGGCCACCGCGACACGCAGGCGTCGCTCGGCCAGCGGCTGGATCATCGGCGCGCGATCACCCCGAGGGAACAGGCGGCCGACGCCGTGCATCAGCGCAAGCGCCGGGGTGCGCGGCGCGAAGGTGAAGAGCATCGACTCGCGCGTGCGGCAGGCAAGCGCGGCGAGCACTCGCAGCACGTCCGGCGCGTCGTAGTGGATCAGCGAATCCATGCCCACGACATGGTCGAATTCGCCCAGCGCAGGGTCGAGCATGTCGCCGGACAGGAAACGGATCGACCCCGGCCCCCCCGCGCGTCCGGCGAACGCGGCCGGCAACCGTTCCTGCGCGAGCGTGACCAGCGTCGGCGAGAGGTCGACCGCCACCACTTCGGCGCCGCGACCCGCAGCCTCCACGGCCAGCGCGCCGGTCCCGCAGCCGGCGTCGAGAAGGCGCCGGCCGGTCAGGTCCGCCGGAAGCCAGTCGAGCAGCGCCGCGCGCATGCGATCGCGCCCCGCGCGGACGGTCGCGCGAATGCCGCTCACCGGCGCCTGGGAGGTCAGCCGGGCCCACGCCTCGGCGGCGGTTCGATCGAAGTAGTGCTCGATCTGCCCGCGGCGCCGCTGGTAGGAGGTGATGGCGTCCATCGTCGCGCGCTCAGTCGAAGCCCAGCAGGTCGAAGATGTCGCGATCGCGCATCGGCGTGGCCACCAGCGGGTCGGCGCCCTGCCACAGCGCATTGGCGAGCCGCAGGTACTCCTCCTGCACGGCCAGCACCTCCGGTGTCGCGTCCATCTCGAACAGCGTCGCCTTCTTGAGCCGGCTGCGGCGGATCGCGTCCAGCGACGGGAACCGTGCCATCGTCTTCAGGCCCACCGCGTCGTTGAACTTGTCGATCTGGTCGGTCGCATCGCTGCGGTTGGCGATCACGCCACCCAGCCGGACCTGGTAGTTCTTCGACTTCGCCTGGATCGCGCCGATGATCCGGTTCATCGCGAAGATCGAGTCGAAGTCGTTGGCGGTGACGATCAGCGCGCGATCGGCGTGCTGCAGGGGTGCTGCGAACCCGCCGCAGACGACATCGCCCAGCACGTCGAAGATCACCACATCGGTATCCTCGAGCAGGTGATGCTCCTTCAGCAGCTTCACCGTCTGGCCCACCACGTAGCCGCCGCAACCGGTGCCGGCCGGCGGCCCCCCGGCCTCCACGCACATCACCCCGTTGTAGCCTTCGAACACGAAATCCTCGGGCCGCAGTTCCTCGGCGTGGAACTCGACCGATTCGAGGATGTCGATCACGGTGGGCACCAGCCGCTTGGTGAGCGTGAAGGTCGAGTCGTGCTTGGGGTCGCAGCCGATCTGCAGCACCCGCTTGCCGATCTTCGAGAACGCGACCGACAGGTTCGACGAAGTGGTGCTCTTGCCGATGCCGCCCTTGCCGTAGACCGCGAACACCTTCGCGGTGCCGATCTTCACGGCCGGGTCCAGGTGGACCTGCACGCTGCCCTCGCCATCGGGCTGCGACTTGCGGGTCTTCAGCGTGCTGATCGGTACGGTCACGGTATCCATCGATTCTCCTCCTGGCTTTGCGCCGGGAAACGGGACGCGCCTCAGACGGCCGCGCCCACGCCCTCCACCCGGTCTTCGAGTTCTTCGCCGGCGCGTCGCAGCGCCTCGAGCGTTGCTTCGTCGGGATTCCAGTAGCGGCGCGCATGCGCCTCCAGCAGGCGATTGGCCACCTTGGCCGACGCTGTCGGGTTCAGCTGCGCGAGCCGCTCGCGCATCTGCGGGTCGAGCACGAAGGTCTGCGTGATCTGCTGGTAGACCCAGGGCGCGACCTGGCCGGTGGTCGCCGACCAGCCCATCGTGTTGCGCACGTGCTCCTCGATCTGCCGCACCCCCTCGTAGCCGTGCTCGAGCAGGCCCTCGTACCACTTCGGGTTGAGCATGCGCGTGCGCGCCTCCAGGGCCACCTGCTCGGAGAGCGTGCGCACCACGCCATCGCCGCGGGTCTGGTCGCTGATGTAGACCGGCACCGCCTCGCCGCGCGCGCGCTGCACCGCGCGGCTGATGCCACCCAGCGTGTCGAAGTAGGTGTCCTGGGTGGTCACGCCCAGCTCGACGGACTCCAGGTTCTGGTAGGTGAGCGCCACGTCGGCAAGCACGCTCTTCAGCAGCGCCGCCTGTGGCGCCGGGCGACCACTGCGCCCGTAGGCGAAGCTCTTGCGCCGGGTATAGGTCTCGGCCAGTTCGTCCTCGTCCTGCCAGCCGCTGTTGTCGATCAGCAGGTTGACGTTCGACCCATAGGCGCCATCGGCATTGCTGAATACCCGCAGCGCGGCGGTCTCGAGGTCGCCGCCGTGGGCGGCCTGCCAGGCGAGCGCGTGCTTGCGCACGAAATTGCGCTCGGTCGGTTCGTCCGCGCTCGCGGCCAGGAACGCCGCCTCGGCGAGGAGCCGGGTCTGCAGCGGCAGCAGGTCGCGGAAGATGCCCGAGAGCGTCATCACCACGTCGATGCGCGGCCGGCCCAGTTCCTCGAGCGACATGAGTTCCGCGCCGGTCAGCCGGCCATAGCCATCGAACCGCGGCCGCGCGCCCATGAGCGCGAGCGCCTGCCCGATGGGCGCGCCTTCGCTCTTCAGGTTGTCGGTGCCCCACAGCACCAGCGCGATCGACTCGGGGAACGGATTGCCCGCGCCGAGATGGCGCTCCAGCACCCGGGCCGCCTGCCGGGCACCGTCCTGGACGGCATAGGCGCTAGGCAGCCGGAACGGATCGAAGCCGTGCAGGTTGCGGCCGGTGGGCATGATGCCGGGGTTGCGTACGAGGTCCCCGCCGGGTGCCGGCCTCACGAAGCCGCCATCGAGCGCGTGCACCAGCGCCGGGATCTCGTGGTCGACCGCATGCAGCTGGTCGGCGCGCGAGGTCGGCGCCGGGCGTCGCGGCGAGCGCGGCCGCGACCGCGCGCGCAAGACGGGCCTCGGGCGTGTCGTCACGGCCCCGCACCGGCGTGTCGGCTGCAAGCACCATCGACTCGAGCACGGGGCGCGGGAGCGTGACGCCGTGGGCGGACTCGGCGATCGCCGCCAGCACGTCGACCCTCGCCTCCGGGCCGGGCGCCTTGCCCACCACGTGCAGGCCGTGCGGGATCCAGGTCTGCTCGAACACCGCGAGGTCGTGGCGCAACCGATCGACCTCGGGCTCGGCCGTACCGACCCAGGCCGGCTCGACCGAGGCGAGATCGACCGCGGCCGCCTGCGCCTGGATCAGCCCGGCGAGTTCCGCGCGGGCCTGCGCCGATTCCGGCGGCAGTACCCGCCAGCGCTCGATCGACGCCTTCAGCTCGACCAGCCCTCGGTAGAGCCCGGCGTTGGCGATCGGCGGCGTCATGTAGCTCAGCAGCGTGGCAGCAGCCCGGCGCTTGGCGAGCGTGCCCTCCGAGGGATTGTTCGCCGCGTACAGGTAGAAGTCGGGCGTGTCGCCCAGCAGCCGGTCCGGCCAGCAGGCCGCCGACAGCCCGCTGTGCTTGCCCGGCATGAACTCCAGGGCACCGTGGGTGCCGAAGTGCAGGAGGGCGTGCGCGCCGAAGTCCTCGCGCAGGAAACGGTAGAAGGCCGAGAAGGCGTGGGTCGGCGCCGATCCGCGCTCGAACAGCAGGCGCATCGGATCGCCCTCGTGTCCCATGCCGGGCTGGATGCCGACGAACACGTTGCCGAAACGCTCGCCCAGCACGAACAGCGAGGCGCCATCGGAGAGCAGGCGTCCCGGGGCAGGGCCCCACTGGCGCTCGATCTCGGCAAGCCAGGGCTCGCGGCGTACATGCTCGTCCGCGCCGATGCGCCGGTACACGTTGGCATCGGCGCCGTGGCGCGCGGCATTGCCGGCGATCAGGCGCTCCCGTAGCGCCTCGACGCTGTCGGGCACATCCACCGCGTAGCCCGCGTCCGAGAGCCCGCGCAGCGTGTTGTACAGGGACTCGAACACCGCCAGGAAGGCGGCGGTGCCGCAGTTGGCCGCGTTCGGCGGGTAGTTGAACAGCACCACGCCGACTCGCCGTTCGGCGCGCGGCGTGCGGCGCAGGTCCACCAGCCGGGACACCCGCGCGGCGAGGCGCTCGGCGCGTTCGCTGCAGACCTGCATGTCGCGCGCCTGTTCGGCGGTCGGGAACACGCAGCGCCGGTCGCATCCCTCGCAGGCACGGCCGGTCGCGCTGGAGCGGCCCCCGAACACCATCGGCCCGGTCGATCCGTCCAGCTCGGGGATCGCAACCATCATCGTGTTCTCGACCGGCATCAGGCCGCGCTCGGAACTCGCCCACTGCTCGAGCGTCTGGAACTCGACCGGATGGGCAGCGATGTAGGGCACGTCGAGCGCGGCCAGCATGTCCTCGGCCGCGCGCGCGTCGTTGTAGGCGGGCCCTCCCACCAGCGAGAAGCCGGTGAGCGAGACCAGCGCGTCGATCGTCGGACGCCCGTCCTGCATGAAGAAGCGCTCGACGGCCGGCCGCGCGTCCAGTCCGCTGGCGAACGCGGGGATTACCCGCAGGCCCCGCGCCTCGAGTGCGGCGATCACCCCGTCGTAGTGGCCAGCGTTACCGGCGATCGCGTACGAGCGCATGATCAGCAGGCCGACCGTGCCAGCCTGCCCACCACCGCGAGGCAACGCGGAGAGCTCGTCGGCGATGCGCTGACGCATCCGCGGGTGGTAGAGGCCGGTGTCCGGGAACTCGCAGGGCGGCTGCGGACTCACCTTCGAGCGCAGCACCTCGCGGGGGCCGGAGGCATAGCGCTCGACCAGGAAGCGCACCATGTTGACGACGTTCTCGTCGGAGCCCGCCAGCCAGTACTGCAGCGTGAGGAAATAGGCGCGCACGTCCTGCGCGGTGCCCGGCACGAAGCGCAGGATCTTGGGCAGGCGCCGCAGCATGCGCATCTGGCGCTCGCCGCGGCTCGCCGCCGCCGACTCGCCCTGGGTGCGCGAGCCGCGCAGGCGCTTGAGCAGGGCCATCGGGCCGCTGGCCGGCTGGCTCATGTCGAAGCGACCGATACGCGTGAGCCGGGTGACTTCGCCCGCCGACATGCACACCACCATCGCATCGCAGTGATCGCGCCGCGCGGTGAGCGCCGGGAGTACCGCCTGGATGTGCTCTTCCATGAACATCATCGTCGTGACGATGATGTCGCCCTGGGCGATGTCCGCGTGGCAGCGTTCGAGCGCCTGCGGATCGTCGCCCCACTCGCTCGCCGCGTGCAGCGACAGCGCGAGGCCGGGGAGTTCGCGACGCAGCAGGTGCTGGGCCCGTTCCGTGACGCTCGCGAGGTGGCTGTCGAGCGTGACGATGACCACGCGGACCGGAACGGCGGGCGCGGGGGGGGGGGGGGGCGCCGGCCCGCCACCGGTGTCACCGACCAAAGTGCGCCTTGGCTTCATAGAGGGTCTCGACGGTGATGGTGGCGATGCCTCGCTCCTGGGCGAAGCGTTCGGTGTTCCGGCGCGCCTTGCCGCGCACGAAGAACGGGATCTTGCGAAGTTCGAGTTCGCCGTCGGCCGCCCACACCGGAGCCGCGGCGGGCGCGACCGAGGCCTCGGGACCCGGCGCATGCGCGGCGCTGGCGACGGCCGGCGTCGGCGCAACCGACGCCGTCACCGGTTCGATCACCGGATCGGCGGCCGGGCGGGCGAGCGTCGGCAGGTGCGAGGGTCGGGCACGATCGTTGAACTCGAAGTCCTCGCGGAACATCTGCAGCAGGTGCTCTTCCAGGCCCATGACCAGCGGATGCACCCAGCTGTCGAAGAGCACGTTCGCGCCCTCGAAACCGTAGACCGGGCTGTAGCGCGCCGGCACGTCCTGCACATGGATCGGCGAGGAGATCACCGCGCAGGCGATACCGAGTCGCTTGGCGATGTGGCGCTCCATCTGGGTGCCGAGCACCAGCTCGGGCGCCGCCTCGGCGATTGCCCGCTCCACCTGCAGGTAGTCGTCGGTGATCAGCGGCTCGACGCCGTGCTCCCTGGCGGCATCGCGCACCTCGCGCGCGAATTCGCGCGAGAACGTGCCCAGGCCGACCACGGTGAAGCCCATCTCGGCGGCGGCGATGCGCGCAGCGGCGACCGCGTGCGTGGCATCGGCGAAGATGAACACCCGCTTGCCGGTGAGGTAGGTGGAGTCGACCGAGCGCGAGTACCACGCGAGCCGCGACCGCGAGGCCGCGAGGCCGGCCTCGCCCGGATGCTCGCGCGCGAGCAACGGCTCGGCCGGCACGCCGGCCAGCGCGGCCACCTCGGCGATGAAGGCGCGGGTGCCGTTCACGCCCATCGGAATGGTGCGGGTCGACGGCATGGCGAACGTCCGCTGCATCCAGCCGCACAGCGTGCGGGACACCTCGGGATAGAGGTCGACGTTGAAGTCGGCCTCCGGCAGGCGGCGCAGGTCGTCGGGTGTCGCGCCCAGCGGGGCGACGACGTTGACGTCGATGCCCAGCTCGCCGAGCAACCGGGAGATCTCCAGCACGTCGTCGCGGCAGCGGAAGCCCAGCGCGGTGGGGCCCAGCAGGTTGGCTCGCGGGCGCACGCCGTCGGGGCGGGGCGCGCGCGCCGTGCCCGGTGGCGGGATGCGGTCGGCGAGCAGCGTGCGCGCGAGCTGGTAGAAGGTTTCCGCGGCACCCCAGCATTCCTTCTTGGAGTACGCGGGCAGTTCGAGCGGCACGACGGGGATCGGCAGGCCCAGCGTCTGTCCGAGCGTGCCCGCCTGGTCCTGCAGCAGCTCGGCCGTGCAGGACTCGCCCACGAGCATCGCCTGCGGGCGGTAGCGCTCCCAGGCCTCGGCCACGGCCTCCTTCACCAGCTCCGCGGTGCTGCCGCCGAGGTCGCGCGCCTGGAAGGTGGTGTAGGTCACCGGCGGTCGGTGGTCCTTGCGCTCGATCATCGTGAACAGCAGGTCGGCGTAGGTGTCGCCCTGCGGCGCATGCAGCACGTAGTGGACGTCGCGCATCGAGGTTGCCACGCGCATCGCGCCGACATGGGGCGGTCCTTCGTAGGTCCAGAGCGTGAGCTGCATCGGAGGTTCCTAGACGGCCAGCCGCGCGCGCCGCTCGAGCGGCCGCACGAAGAGTTCGGCGAGATCGCCCGCCTGGTCGTAGCCGTGGATCGGCGTGAACACCAGTTCGATCGACCACTTGGTCGCGTAGCCCTCGGCCTCCAGCGGGTTGGCGAGGCCCAGGCCGCACACGGTGATGTCGGGACGGGCGGCGCGCAGCCGGTCGAGCTGGCGCTCGAGGTGCTGTCCCTCGGAGATCGTGGGCGAGCCGGGCAGCAGGGCAAGCTCGGCCGCGACCATCTGGCGATCGAGGTAGGGCGTACCGACCTCGATCAGGCGCATGCCCATCTCGCGCGCGAGGAAACGCGCGGTCGGGATCTCCAGCTGCGAGTCGGGCATCAGGAACAGCGAGCGCCCGTCCAGGCGCGGGCGGTAGCGTTCGAGCGAGCGACGCGCGCGATCGGCCAGCGGGCGGGTCACGGCCTCGAAGGTCGCCTCCGGCACGCCCCACTCGCGCGCGGCGGCCGCGAACCAGGCGGTGGTGCCTTCCGCGCCGAGGGGATAGGGCGCCTCGAGCAGGCGTGCACCCCGGGCGAGCAGCGCGCGGACCGTCTCGCCGTTGAACGGCTGCGCGGCGAGCAGGCGCGTACCCGGCCCGACCGCGGGCAGGTCCGCGGCACGGCGACCGGGCAGGAAGGCCACCGGCCCGATGCCCAGCCCGTCGAACACCCGGCGCATCTGGTCTTCGACCACGTCGGCGACGCTGCCCACCACCAGCAGGCGCGGCTGGTCGTCGGAGGGCAGCACCGGCACCATCGAGCGCAGCGCGGCATCCTCGCCCTGCGTGAAGGTGGTCTCGATCCCGGAGCCGGAGTAGTTGAGCACCCGCACGCGCGGCATCAGGCGCGCGTTCAGGCGCTCGGCCGCCTTCGCGAGGTCGAGCTTGATCACCTCCGAAGGACACGAGCCCACGAGGAACAGGGTGCTGATATCGGGCCGACGCTCGAGCAGCTCGACGCAGATCCGATCGAGTTCGTCATTGGCGTCGGCCAGCCCGGCAAGATCGCGATCGCCGAGGATGGCCGTGCCGAATCGCGGCTCGGCGAAGATCATCACGCCGGCGGCCGACTGGATCAGGTGCGCGCAGGTGCGCGATCCGACCACGAGGAAGAATGCGTCCTGCATCCGCCGGTGCAGCCAGACGATGCCGGTGAGTCCGCAGAACACCTCGCGCTGCCCGCGCTCGCGCAGCACCGGGATCACCGCGCGCGGCGAGTCCCCGCCGGCGCCCCCGCCGGCGGGGGGGAGCGCGCTGAGATCGGTCATCGCAGACCTCCGGCGGGCGGGCTCGCGCCCAGCGCGACCGGGGCGACCGGCTCGAGCACGGGCGCCTCGCGGCGCGCCGCACGCAGCTTGAGCACGAACTGCGCGGCGTTGATGACGTAGGCGGCGTAGGCGGCGAGCGCCAGCAGCATCAGCCCGGTCGGGGTCAGGGTCCCGGCGACCAGCGCGAGAAGGTAGGCGGTATGCAGCGCGAGCACCGCCATGCTGAAGACGTCTTCCCAGAAGAACGGCCGCGCGAACAGGTAGACGCCGAAGACCACCTTCTCCCAGATGGCGCCGGTGACCATGATCGCGTAGAGCACCAGCGTCTTGACCACGATCGACACCACCGCCGCCTGGTAACCCTCGCCGGTGGCGAGAAAGCGCAGCACGAGGCCGAGGCTGACGAGGAAGACGACGAACTGCAGCGGCGCCAGCACCCCCTGCACCAGCGTCCAGGGGCTGCGGTCGCGGCGCAGTCGCTCCTCGGGCGTGTACAGCGGCGTGGGCGCGCTCGCGCCGTGACGCTCGCGCGCCGGCGGAAACGCTGACTCGACCTGGCCTCCGGACACCCTCGACCTCCTGATGGCACTGCCCCGAAGGCCAATCTAGACCCCGCCCCGCGAACTGTCAACTTGAGTTAACGTCCATTCGGCTTGACATCGCGTCCCTGTCGGTGTCTGATCCCGCCGCGGGTAGTTGTATTCGCGCGCGACTGGCGTATCGTGCGGGTGTGGGTGGGGTTCCCTCGGCTGTCCGGCCCGGGGCTTCCTCTCCCGCGGGCGACGTCGCTCGTTTTCATTGCCGCCTCCCAAACAAGACGTCCGGATCGGATGGCCTCCCGGCCACCGGTACCGGGCCGCGGAATGCGTCGGATAGGGGTTCCCGTGTGTGCGGGTGTTCGACCCCGGCGAGGTGCAGGTTCCGCGCCGGTGCGAGGATGGGGGTAGGTGATGGCTGCATTGACCAACGACGACAGGCCATGGCCGTCCGCGGGTGACTCCCCGGACGCCGGCGACCCGCATCCGGCTGCGCCGAGGAGCGCGGGTTACGAGGAGGCGACCCGCAGCCTCCTGCGCACCATCGAGGGCGAGATCATTCCGCGCCTGATGCTCGCGCACGCGGCCGGTCCGGCCGGTACCTCGGCCAACACCCGCCAGCCCACCGAGGCGGACA
>JBIPNU010000566.1:0-2517 GCA_044370615.1 Burkholderiales bacterium | reverse complement strand
AAGCGGGATTGAGACCGGGGCTGCGCCCCAGCCCCGGTCGCGTCGCGGCCACGGTCGGTCGCGACGGCGCGTCGGCGATGCCCGACGCAGGCAGGTGGAGACGGATGGATTCAGCAGCAGGGTCGGCAGCGGCAACGAACGGCACGCAGGGGACGACAGGGCCCCGGCTGGCCTCGCGGATGGGCGGCATCGCGCCGTTCCAGGTGCTGCGGCTGCTGGCGCGCGCGAAAGCCCTGGAAGCCGAGGGGCGTTCGATCATCCACATGGAAATCGGCGAACCGGACTTCCCGACACCCGAGCCGGTGGTGCGAGCGGCGCTCGAGGCCACGCGCGGGGGGGACGTGCACTACCTCCCGGCGCTGGGCCTGCCCGCGCTGCGCGAGGCGATCGCGCGCTGGTACGGCAGCGCCTGGTCGGTCGAGGTCGATCCGCGACGCATCGTGGTGACGCCGGGCTCGTCGGGGGCGCTGCTGCTCGCGATGGGCGCGCTGCTCAGCCCCGGCGACGAGGTCCTGCTGGCCGATCCGACCTATCCGGCCAACCGGCATTTCGTGCGTTTCTGCGAGGGCGTGCCGCGCGGCATCGCCTGCGGCCCGGACACCGGCTACCAGCTCGACGCGCCGACGATCGAGCGCGCGTGGGGGCCGCGCACCCGCGCGGCGATGGTCGCCACCCCGGCCAACCCCACCGGGACCACGATCGACGGTGAATCGCTCGCGCGCATCGCCGCGGTGGTCGAGCGGCGCGGCGGCACGCTGGTCGTCGACGAGATCTACCACGGGCTCGTCTATGGCGATCCGCCGCCCAGCGCGCTGTCGATCACCGATCGCGCGTTCGTGATCAACGGGTTCTCGAAGTACTTCACGATGACCGGCTGGCGGCTGGGCTGGCTGGTCGTGCCCGAGCCCTTCCTCGACGCGGTCGAGCGGCTCGCGCAGAACCTGTTCCTCGCCTGCTCGACGGTGGCGCAGCATGCGGCGCTGGCGGCCTTCACGCCCGAGTCCATCGCCCTCTGCGAGCGGCAGCGGGTTGCCTTCGCCCAGCGCCGCGACTACCTCGCGCGGGCGCTGCGCGATCTGGGTTTCCTGATCCCGGTGATGCCGCAGGGCGCGTTCTACCTGTACGCGGACTGCAGCCGCCTCGCGCACGACAGCGAGGCCCTTGCCTTCGACTTGCTCGAGCGCAGCGGAGTGGCGGTCACCCCGGGCGCCGATTTCGGCGAATACCGGGCGCGCGAGCACCTGCGCTTCGCCTACACCACCGGCATGGACGCGCTGCGCGAGGGCGTGCGCCGCATCGGCGAGCATCTCGCCGGGGCCGCGCGCGCGCGGCCTGCCTGAGCCACGGAGTCTCCCCGATGCGAATCCGAATCCTCCGGTCCTGGCTTGCCGCGCTGACTTGCGCCGGCCTGCTGCCGCTGGCCGCCGTGGCCGACGAGTTCACCGCGCCGCGCACGCGCGAGGACCTCGCCGCCTTCGAAACGCAGGCCGAGCGCGAGCTTGCCACCGGAGCCCGTCCGCGCTCGGTGGATGCCGCGCGCTGGCTGTTCGATCTCTACAGCGGCCACCATCGCGAGCACACGCCCGAGTGGGAGTGGAACCCCCTGTTCGACCAGGTCAGGCCCGACGAGGCACGCGCACAGCAGTTGCGCGCGCGGATCCAGGAGGCCTGCCAGCAGACCTCGACGCTGGGCTGCGGCGGCGAGTTCATCTTCGGCTACGTCGAGCGCAGCGGCATGTTCCACATCAGGCTGCTGCCCGACGAACGTCCGCCCGAGACCGATCCACGCTTCCTCATCGAGTTCCCGCGCGGCCGGGCCACCTTCAAGATCATCGACCTGCGGCCCTACGGCACGCGCATGCCCAGTTTCGCCGAGATGGACCGCGCGCCCTCGCTGCGACGAGCCGGCTTTCTCTGCCGGGTGCAGAGCGCCGAGCGCCGCGATCCGGTCGAGCCCCGGCTCGTGTCGATGGTGAAGATGCTTGCTGCCGAGTACCGCCGAGCGCGCAAGGCCGCCCCGGATTTCGCGGTGCAGTGCTCGACCGCCGAGTCCGGGTTCTTCCCGGTGTTCAGCGGCTCGGGCTACGACCTGCAGCTGCTCGGTGGCCACATCTCGCCCCGCGGCAGCCGTGTCCAGTTCGAAAACCCGGTGCTGCTGATCACGCCCACCGCGCTGCTGATGAGCGCGCGGCTCGATCGCAGCCGGATGCGCGGGGACGCCGCGTCCGACTGAGCCTGGGGAACGGTGGCCTGCGCAGGGCGCCCGACCGGCCGATCGCTCAGCCGGCCAGCGCGCGCGCGAGCAGCGACAGGCCGGCGGGCACGAGCAGCGCGCAGACCGTGCGCATGAGCGCGGCGCGCGAGATCCGATCGTGCAGGCGCATGCCCAGCCACAGGCCGAGCAGCACGACCGGCAGCAGCACGGCCGCGGTGGCGGCGACCGCGGGCAGCAGCAGGCCGGTGGCGAGGAACACCGCGAGCCGGATCGCGTTGCTGGTGCCCAGCACGGTGGAGAGC
>JBIPNU010000095.1:0-7311 GCA_044370615.1 Burkholderiales bacterium | reverse complement strand
CGCCATCTCTCCGACGGACGCAAGGGCGGCGGCGAGCGGCCGGTCGCCCCCAGGCGCGAGCCGCCGGGCGAGCCGGCGCGTCCGCGCGCCGAGCCGATCAAGCTCGAGCCGGGACAGGTCTTCTCGCGCGAGGACTTCCAGCTGATGCAGGCGCTCAACCACCTCAAGGGGCAGCCGGTACTGCGCGAGATGCCGCTGCCCGCGACCGCCGCGCGCGCGCCGGCCGCGGCGCCGGCGGCCGCGCGCTGAGGGTGTCGCAGGGCCCCGGGCGCTGCGAGGCGCCCGTCATGGCGAGCGGGGCCGGGCTGGACGACGCGCAGTTGCTGCGCTACAGCCGGCACGTGCTGCTCGACGACATCGGCATCGATGGCCAGGCGCGGCTGCGCGCCGCGCGCGTGCTGGTGGTGGGGGCGGGGGGGCTGGGTTCGCCGGTACTCCTCTACCTCGCCAGCGCCGGGGTCGGGCGGGTCACGGTGTGTGACGACGACCGGGTCGACCTCACCAACCTGCAGCGCCAGATCGCCCACACCACCGGGCGGATCGGCGAACCCAAGGTGGCGTCGGCGCGCGCGGCGATGCAGGAGATCAACCCCGAGGTCGAGGTCGAGACCGTCGCCGAGCGGCTCTGCGGCGCGGCGCTCGAGACGCGGGTCGCCAGCGCCGACGTGGTGATCGACGCGAGCGACAACTTCGTCACCCGCCACGCGCTCAACGCCGCCTGCGTGCGCCATCGCCGGGCGCTTGTCTCCGGCGCGGCGATCCGCTTCGACGGCCAGGTGGCGGTGTTCGACCTGCGCCGGCCCGGGTCGGGGTGCTACCACTGCCTTTTTCCCGACGCCGGCGAGGGCGAGGAGATGCGCTGCGCGGTGATGGGGGTGTTCGCGCCGCTGGTGGGCGTGGTGGGCGCGATGCAGGCGGCCGAGGCGATCAAGCTCATCGCGGGCGTCGGCCGGTCGCTCGACGGCCGGCTGCTGCTGTTCGACGCCCGCGAGTCCTCATGGCGCGAGATGCGCTTCATGCGCGACCCGGCCTGCCCGGTGTGCGGCCCCGACGGCACCGGCGCACCCGCCTGACCCGCGCGCAGGCCGGCGCTTCGCCCCGCGAAGCCGCAGCACCTCGCGCTCGTCACCCGGGGCGACCGCCGAGGCGAGGCCGCCGCGCAGGCGAGACGCCCGCGCGTCCCGGGTTGCTCGCGCGAGGCGACGCGGCAAGCGGGCCGGTCGGCCCCTTTCACGCCGGTGGCGGGGGGTGCCCCCCGCCGGGCCGCAGCCTCCCTGGGTCAGTGGGCGAGCAGGATGCGGCGCTGCTCGGCCCAGTGTTGCGCCGGGTCGCGGGTGAAGCCGCTCTTGGCGAACTGATGCCAGCGTCCGGTGACGAAGGCGAACAGCGCGTTCGCATGCGCGGTCACGTCCAGGTCGGCCGGCAGGTCGCCGCCGGCCTGCGCGAGGCGCAGCGCCTGGCGCAGCGTCGCCTCCATGCGGTCGTGCAACTGGTTGATGCGGGCCTGCAGGCGGGCGTTCTCGTGCACCAGCGCATCGCCGATCAGCACCCGCGTCATGCCGCGGTTCTTCTGGGCGAAGCCCAGCAGCACCGTCATCATCGCATCGATCTGGCGCAGTCCCGCCGGCTCGTCGGCGCCGATGCGGTTGAGCAGGCTGAACACGGTCTGCTCGATGAACTCGATCAGCCCGTCGAACATCTGCGCCTTGCTCGCGAAATGGCGGTACAGCGCCGCTTCGGAGACCTCGAGCCGGCCGGCCAGCGCCGCGGTGGTGATCCGCTCCGGATTGGGCGCTTCGAGCATTTCCGCGAGCGTCTGCAGGATCTGCAGGCGGCGCTCGCCGCTGCGGGGGGGCATCGGAGGTCTCCGGTCCGGGACGCGCGTCCGCCGGGGCGCGCGGGTCCACCGACCGGATTCTAGGCAGATTTGCGCGCGGTCGTGGTCTGGCGCAGCCGTCCCAGGGCGACCGGCACGCTGTGCAGGCCGGTGACCATCACGTCCACGTAGTGCGGCCGGCGCACCGGCAGCAGGCCCGGGTGGCGCGCCACCCAGACCGAGCGCAGGCCCAGCCGGCGCGCAGTTCGCAGGTTCGCGAGCGAGTCCTCGACCATGATCGCGCGACTGGGCTGGACGCGGTGGGTCCGGAACAGTTCGCGAAAGCCACGCGCGTCCGGCTTGGGCCGGTAGCCGGTGTGCTCGATCGTGAACACGCCCTCGAACAGGTCGGCGATGCCCAGCACGTCCAGCACCGCGCGACAGTAGTGTTCGGGCGAATTGGAGAACACCAGCTTGCGCCCCGGCAGGCGGCGCAGCAGTCCGCGCAGGCCCATCTCGCGGATGACCATGCGCTCGAGTTCCGGGAACCGATGCGTCTCGCGCAGGAAATGATCGGGGTCGGTGCCGTGGTGGCGCATGAGCCCCAGCAGCGTCGCCCCGTAGCGCAACCAGTAGCGACGACGCAGCGCGCTGGCCTCGGCCTCGGCGAGCCCCAGGTGCCGCATCACGTACTCGGTCATCGACCGGTTCATGTGCGGGAAGATGTGCGGACTCGCGTAATGCAGCGTGTTGTCGAGGTCGAAGATCCAGGTGCGCGTGTTCACCACCGCGGCTCAGTGGCTTCGGATCATCGTGCCCACGCCCTGGTCGGTCATGATCTCCAGCAGCACGCTGTGGTCGACCCGGCCGTCGATGATGTGCACGGACGCCACGCCGCCGCGGGCCGCGTCCAGGGCCGAGGAGATCTTGGGCAGCATGCCCCCGGAGATGGTGCCGTCGGCGAACAGTTCGTCGATGCGCCGCGCGGTGAGGCCGGTGAGCAGCTTGCCGTCGCGGTCGAGCACCCCGGGGGTGTTGGTGAGCAGGATCAGCTTCTCGGCCTTGAGGATCTCGGCGACCTTGCCGGCGACCAGGTCGGCGTTGATGTTGTAGGTCTCGCCAGACTCCCCGGACCCGATGGGTGCGATCACCGGGATGAATCCGTTGGCCGTCAGCGTCTGGATGATCGACGGGTCGATCGACTCGATCTCGCCCACCTGGCCGATGTCGATCTTGCGCTCCGGATCCTCGCGGCTCGCCACCATCATCTTGCGGGCGTGGATGAGGCCCCCGTCCTGGCCGGTGAGGCCGACCGCCTTGCCGCCGGAGGAATTGATGAGTTCGACGATTTCCTTGTTGACCTGGCCGGCGAGCACCATCTCGACGATGTCCATGGTCTCGGCGTCGGTCACCCGCATGCCCTGCACGAACTCGCCCTTCTTGCCCACGCGGGCGAGCAGCTGTTCGATCTGCGGACCGCCACCGTGCACGACGACCGGGTTCAGTCCCACCAGTCGCAGCAGCACCACGTCATGCGCGAACGAGCGCTTGAGCGCCTCGTCGGTCATCGCGTTGCCGCCGTACTTGATGACGACCGTGCGGCCGTGGAAGCGCCGGATGTAGGGCAGCGCCTCGGCGAGAACCTGCGCCTTCTGCGCGGCGCTGAGCGGGGAGGCAATCGGCTGGTCGGACATCGCGGAATCCTCGGTCGGGGACGGTCCCGCCGGCGATCCCGGCCGGGGGGCGAGCCGTGGATTCTACCGGCGGGCACCCGGATCGCGGGGTGCCCGCCGGCCCTGCGTCGCTCAGCGGATCTCGAGCCGCTTCGCGGTGGTTGCCGCCTTCTTCGGCAGCCGCAGCTCGAGCACGCCGTCGGCGTACTTCGCCTCGGCGGCCGCCTCGTCGATCGCGTCGCCGAGCTGGAAGGCCCGATAGAGCTTGCCGTAGTAGCGTTCGCTGCGCAGCACGCGCCCGTCCGTGCGCTCGTCGCGCCGGTTGCGCACCTCGGCGCTGATCGTCACCTCGTTGGCGTCGATCGACACATGGATGTCGTCGCGGGCCACGCCGGGCAGTTCCGCGTGCAGCAGGTAGGCCTTGTCCTCCTCGCTCACTTCCACGCTGAACGGACGGGCTGCGGCAGGCGTGCCGCCGGGGGCGGCGACCGGCCGCACCAGGAAGCCCTGGAACAGGTTGTTGATCAGGTCGTCGAACGGCTCGTTGCGGATCAGTTGTGCCATGAGCGTGTCTCCCTTCGATGGATGGGGCGGGTCGGTCGTCGCCGGCCGCCGTGGCCGGAACGGGCCCGCCGATGACGTTCAGATGGGCCCGGCGCGCCGGCTTTCAAGAGCGGTCGCCGCGATGTCCTGTCACCCGCCTGCCGCGCCCCGGACGGCCGGGATCGCTCGGCTATACTGGCGCCCTTTGCCAGGGATGCTTCTGATCGTGATCAACCTGTCGTGCGCCGCGCGCATCCGGGCCGCGGCCCCCGGGATCCTGGCGGCGCTGCTCTGCGGCCTGTGCATGGCGGGCGCGGCCACCGCCCAGCCCGGCGCGCTGCCGCCACCGACGCCGCCCGCCATCAACGCCCGGGCCTGGATCCTCGTCGACCACGATACCGGGCAGGTGCTCGCCGCGCAGGCGGCCGACGAGCGGGTGGAACCGGCCTCGCTGACCAAGCTGATGACCGCCTACCTCGCATTCAACGCGGTGAGGCAGAAGCGCCTTGCACCCACGCAGGTGGTGCCGGTGTCCGACCGCGCGCGCAAGGCCATCGGTTCGCGCATGTTCGTCGACCAGCGGGTTCCGGTGACGGTCGACGAACTGCTGCGCGGCATGATCGTGCAGTCGGGCAACGACGCGAGCATCGCGCTCGCCGAGGCAGTGGCCGGCGGCGAGGACGCCTTCGCCGCGGCCATGACCCGGGAGGCGCAGCGACTGGGCATGCGCAACACCGCCTTCCTCAACGCCACCGGCCTGCCCGATGCCGGGCACTACAGCACGGCGGCCGACCTCGCGCGGCTCGCCTCGGCGATCCTGCGCGACTTCCCCGAGTTCTACCCGCTCTACTCGCTGCGCGACTACACCTACAACAAGATCCGCCAGCCCAACCGCAACCGGCTGCTGCTGCTCGACCCTTCGGTAGACGGCATGAAGACCGGGCACACCGAGGCGGCCGGGTGGTGCCTGGTGTCCTCGGCACGCCGGGGCGAGCGGCGGCTGGTGGCGGTGGTGCTGGGTGCGCCCTCGGAGTCGGCGCGCATCGCCGAGAGCCAGAAGCTGCTCAACTACGGCTTCCAGTTCTTCGACAACTTCCGGCTCTACTCGGCGCGCCAGACGGTGGGCGCGCTCGAGGTGTGGAAGGGCTCGTCGCGTCAGGTCAAGGCCGGTTTCGAGTCCGGCCTGGTGGTGACGCTGCCGGCGGGCAGCGGTCCGCGGGTCAAGGCAGAGCTGGAGAGCGTGCAGCCGCTGATGGCGCCGGTGGCCGCCGGCCAGCGGGTCGGCACGCTGCGGCTCACGCTCGAGGGCCGGCCGCTGGCAGAATACCCGGTGACGGCACTCGAGGCCGTCGAAGTGGCGGGGGTGTTGCGCCGGGCCTGGGACGGCCTGCGGCTCATGTTCCGGTAGGCTGCGGCGGAAAGCGGGGGTGGCTTGCGGCCGGTTCGAGGACGACCCCCGGCGTGAAAGCGGCCCGTGGCGCGCGGGCCGCGGTGACGAACCGTCTCCCGGACGGGCAGGCCGGCCGCCCGAGGGCCGGGGAAACCAGCCGGGTCGTCGGACCAGCCGCCCCCGAGGCGGATAGACCCGCCGCCGCGAGGCGGCACAGACCAGCCGCCCTCGAGGCGGGAGAGAGCAGCGATGATCTGTTACCTGAACGGCGACTACCTTCCGATCGAGGAGGCACGCATCTCCCCGCTCGATCGCGGGTTCATCTTCGGCGACGGCGTCTACGAAGTGATCCCGGTCTACTCGGGCCAGCCGTTTCGCATGCTCGAACACCTGCAGCGCATGCAGCGCAGCATGGATCGCATCGGGCTTTCCAATCCGCACTCGATCGAGAAGTGGGAAGCACTGTGCACCGAGCTCATCGCCCGCAACGAGGGCGGGAACCAGGGCCTGTACATCCAGGTCACCCGCGGCGTCGCGCCGCGTGACCACGCGTTCCCGAAGGCGTCCGTCCCGACGGTGTTCATGATGTGCAATCCGATGCGCCCGGCGCCCGCTCAGTGGCGCAGCGAAGGCGCCGCGGCGATCACCGCGCGCGACGAGCGCTGGCTCAACAACGACATCAAGTCCACCGCGCTGCTGGGCAACGTGCTCGCGCGCCAGAAGTCGGTCGAGGCGGGGGCGGTGGAGACCATCCTGCTGCGCGACGGCCTGCTCACCGAGGCCTCCTCGAGCAACGTGCTCGTGGTGCGCGACGGGCTGATCCTCTCCCCGCCCAGGAGCAACCTGCTCCTCCCCGGTACCACCTTCGACGTGGTGATCGAGCTCGCGAAACGCCACGGCATGCCGTACGAACTGCGCCCGGTGACCGAGGCCGAACTGCGCTCTGCCGACGAGATCTGGGTGACCTCGGCCACCAAGGAAGTGCTGGCCATCACCCGGCTGGACGGCCAGCCGGTCGGCGACGGCAAGCCCGGTCCGGTGTGGCGCCAGATGGACCGGCACTACCAGGACTACAAGCGCGAGGTCACCGGATGCGAAGCGCCGCAGCCCTGAGCGCGCGACGGCCGCGTCGGTTCGGGTACGCATCGTGAGCCCGGTGGCTGCAGCGATGGATTCCCTGATCGAGTATCCGTCGGCCTTCCCGATCAAGGTGATGGGGCCGACCCAGCCGGGATTCGCCCAGGCGGTGGTCGCGGTGGTGCTGCGCCATGCGCCGGATTTCGATCCCTCGGCGATCGAGATGCGCGCGAGCCGCGAGGGCCGTTATCTCAGCCTCACCGCCACGGTCACCGCGCGTTCGCGCGAGCAGCTCGACGCGCTCTACCGCGACCTCTGCGACCACCCGATGGTCGTGATGGTGCTCTAGCGCACCCGCCCCGCCGCGGCCGCGGCCCTGCCGCCCGTTTCCCTTCCCTCATCGACGTCCCCGTCCCATGCCCAGCAAGTCCGCATCCAGCAAGTCCGTTCCCGCGAAGTCCGCCCGCCCCGCCAGCCGCGGGCCGCGTGTCGTCGCGCGCAGGTCCCCGATCCACGGCCGTGGCGTGTTCGCACGCCGCGACATCGCCAGGGGCGAGCGCATCATCGAGTACCGGGGTCGCAAGATCACCTGGGCGCAGGCCGATCGCTGGTATGCCGACGACGACAGCAAGCCGTCGCACACCTTCCTCTTCACGCTCGACGACCGCTACGTGATCGATGGCAACGTCGGTGGCAACACCGCGCGCTGGATCAACCACTCCTGCCGGCCCAACTGCGAGTCGGAGATCGTCGACGGACGCATCTGGATCGAGGCGCTGCGCGAGATCCGCGCTGGCGAGGAACTGTTCTAC
>JBIPNU010000094.1:0-7335 GCA_044370615.1 Burkholderiales bacterium | reverse complement strand
TCCGCGTCGATCATCATGCAGCTGCTGACGGTGGTCTCCCCGCACCTGGAGGCGCTCAAGAAAGAGGGCGAATCCGGACGGCGCAAGATCACCCAGTACACCCGCTACGGCACGGCGGTGCTGGCGCTGTTCCAGGCGCTGGGCATCTCGGTGGCGCTGCAGGCACAGCCCGGGCTGGTCGTCGTGCCCGGACCGGTGTTCATGTTCGTCACCGTCGTCACCCTGGTCGGCGGCACGATGTTCCTGATGTGGCTGGGCGAACAGATCACCGAGCGAGGTCTGGGCAACGGCATCTCGATCCTGATCTTCGCCGGGATCGTGGCCGGACTGCCTTCGGCGATCGGTGGCACCCTCGAACTCGCGCGCACCGGCGCCTTCTCGATCGCCTTCGTCGTCCTGCTGATGGCCGGCGCAGTCGCCGTGACCTTCTT
This sequence comes from Burkholderiales bacterium, assembly GCA_044370615.1. Lineage (GTDB taxonomy): Bacteria > Pseudomonadota > Gammaproteobacteria > Burkholderiales > CAIKXV01 > CAIKXV01. The sequence goes on along the minus strand of JBIPNU010000094.1, from coordinate 6,904 downwards.
CGTGATCTTCGTCGAACGCGGGCAGCGCAAGATCCTGGTGAATTACGCGAAGCGCCAGGTCGGGCGCAAGGTGTACGGCGGGCAGAGTTCGCACCTGCCGCTCAAGCTGAACATGGCCGGCGTGATCCCGCCGATCTTCGCCTCGTCGATCATCCTGTTCCCGGCCACCATCTCAGGCTGGTTCGGCGCGAGCGAGGGGCTGAACTGGCTCAAGGACATCTCCGGCATGCTGCATCCCGGCCAGCCGGTCTACGTGCTGCTGTATGCCTCCGCCATCGTGTTCTTCTGTTTCTTCTACACCGCGCTGATGTACAACCCGCGCGAGACCGCCGACAACCTCAAGAAGAGCGGTGCCTTCGTGCCGGGAATCCGGCCCGGCGAGCAGACCGCGCGCTACCTCGGCGACATCACTACCCGCCTCACCCTGGTCGGCGCGATCTACATCACCCTGGTCTGCCTGATCCCCGAGTTCCTGATCGTCCAGTACAACGTGCCGTTCTATTTCGGCGGCACCAGCCTGCTCATCATCGTGGTCGTGACCATGGACTTCATGCAGCAGGTGCAGGCCTACGTGAAGACCCACCAGTACGAGGGGTTGCTGCGCAAGGCGAATCTCAAGGGCGGCATGCTGCCCGGCCGCTGATCCACCACCACTGAAACGAACCGGATGGCGAAGGAAGAAACCATACAGATGCAGGGCGAGGTCCTCGAGACCCTGCCCAACGCCACGTTCCGCGTGAAGCTGGAGAACGGCCATGTCGTGCTCTCTCACATCTCCGGAAAGATGCGCATGCACTACATCCGCATCCTTCCCGGTGACAAGGTCACCGTCGAGGTGAGCCCCTACGACCTGTCCCGCGCCCGCATCACCTTCCGTGCCCGCTGACCCCCGACCCCCCCGAGCCGATTCCTCCCGAGGTCCATCATGAAAGTCCAGGCTTCCGTCAAGAAGATCTGCCGCAAGTGCAAGGTGATCCGTCGCCACGGCGTGGTGCGGGTGATCTGCGACGACCCGCGGCACAAGCAGCGCCAGGGCTGATACGCCCTGCCACGGCCCGCGGCGGTTGCAGCAGCGCTCCGCAGCGGTTATAATTTACGGTTTTCCCGATCGAGCACACACGCATGGCCCGCATCGCAGGCGTCAATATCCCGAACCACCAGCACGCCGTGATCGCGCTCACCGCGATCTACGGTATCGGCCCGTCGCGCGCCAAGGCGATCTGCGCGGCCGTGGGCATCCGTCCCGACATCAAGGTGAAGGAACTCACCGATGCCGAGATGGAAAAGCTGCGCGAGAGCGTCGGCCGCTTCACGGTCGAGGGCGACCTGCGTCGCGAGGTCAACATGAGCATCAAGCGGCTCATGGACCTTGGCTGCTACCGCGGCCTGCGCCATCGGCGCGGCCTCCCGGTGCGCGGCCAGCGCACCCGCACCAACGCGCGCACCCGCAAGGGGCCGCGCAAGGCGGTACGCGCCGCCTCGAAGTAAGAGCTGGAGAACGTCATGGCTACCAAGACCGCGGCACGTGCCCGCAAGAAGGTCAAGAAGAACGTCGCCGAGGGTGTGGCTCACATCCACGCGTCGTTCAACAACACGATCGTCACGATCACCGACCGGCAGGGCAACGCGCTGTCGTGGGCGTCGACCGGCAGCAGTGGCTTCAAGGGTTCCCGCAAGAGCACGCCCTTCGCCGCGCAGATCGCCGCCGAGCAGGCGGGCCGCGCCGCCCAGGAGTGTGGCGTGAAGAACCTCGAGGTTCGCATCAAGGGCCCTGGCCCGGGTCGCGAGTCCGCGGTCCGCGCGCTCAACGCGGTCGGCTTCAAGATCCTCAGCATTTCCGACGTGACCCCGATCCCGCACAACGGCTGCCGGCCGCCCAAGCGCCGTCGCGTCTGACAAGGAGACACCCGTGGCCCGCAATACCGACCCGAAGTGCCGCCAGTGCCGGCGTGAAGGCGAGAAGCTCTTCCTCAAGGGGGAGAAGTGCTTCACCGACAAGTGCGCGATCGAGCGCCGCAGCCATGCCCCCGGCCAGCACGGACAGAAGAATGCCCGGATGTCCGACTACGCGCTGCAGCTGCGCGAGAAGCAGAAGGTCCGCCGCATCTACGGCGTGCTCGAGCGCCAGTTCCGCCGCACCTACGCCGAGGCCGAGCGTCGCAAGGGCGCGACCGGCCCCAACCTGCTGCAGATCCTCGAGTGCCGGCTGGACAACGTCGCCTATCGCATGGGCTTCGGGGCCTCGCGCACCGAGGCGCGGCAGGTGGTGCGCCACAACGGCGTCACCGTCAACGGGCGGCGCGTGAACATCCCGTCGTTCCACGTGCGGCCCGGCGACGTCATCGCGCTCACCGCCGGCGCGCGCGAGCAGTTGCGCGTGAAGGCGGCCCTGGAGGCGGCCGAGCAGCGTGGCCTGCCCGAGTGGATCGCGGTGGACGGCAAGGAAGGGAAGGGTACGTTCAAGAGCGTGCCGGCCCGCACCGACCTGCCGAGCACGATCAACGAGTCGCTGATCGTCGAACTCTATTCGAAGTAACCGGGTAACGGCCGCGCGCCCGCCTGTGTGGCCGGCGCGTCAACCGAGAGGTCTTTCCATGCAAAGCAGTTCGTTCCTCAAGCCGCGCATCATCGACGTGCAGCCCGTCTCCGCCGTGCAGGCGAAGATCACGATGGAGCCGTTCGAGCGCGGGTATGGACACACGCTGGGGCACGCGCTGCGTCGCGTGCTGCTCTCGAGCATGCCCGGCTATGCGGCCACCGAGGTCAGCATCGCCGGCGTCCTGCACGAGTACTCCGCGCTGGACGGGGTGCAGGAAGACCTGGTCGACATCCTGCTCAACCTCAAGGGCATCGTGTTCAAGCTGCACAACCGCGACGATGTCACGCTGACCCTGAACAAGTCCGGCGAGGGTCCGGTCACGGCCGCCGACATCTCCGCGAGCCACGACGTGGAGATCATCAATCCGCAGCACGTGATCGCCCACCTCACCCCCGGTGGTCGGCTCGAGATGCAACTCAAGATCGAGAAGGGTCGCGGCTACGTGCCCGCGTCGGCCCGGCCGAACCTGCGCGAAGGGCGCGCGATCGGCAACATCCAGCTCGACGCCTCGTTCAGTCCGGTGCACCGGGTCAGCTACTCGGTCGAGAGCGCGCGGGTGGAGCAGCGTACCGACCTCGACAAGCTGATCATCGACATCGAGACCAACGGCGTGATCGATCCCGAAGAGGCGATCCGCCACGCCGCGCGTGTCCTGGTCGAGCAGCTGTCCGTGTTCGCGGAACTCGAGGGCACGCCCGGAGCGCGCGACGATCGCAAGGAGCCGCCCGTCGATCCGATGCTGCTGCGCCCGGTCGACGACCTCGAACTCACCGTGCGCTCGGCCAATTGCCTCAAGGCCGAGAACATCTACTACATCGGCGATCTCATCCAGCGTACCGAGACCGAACTGCTCAAGACCCCCAATCTCGGCCGCAAGTCGCTCAACGAGATCAAGGAAGTGCTCGCCTCGCGCGGGCTCACGCTGGGCATGAAGCTCGAGAACTGGCCGCCGGTCGGGCTCGAGAAGGCTGCTCACTGAACGCCAGCCCCCGCCTCACCGTCCACAGAACCTTCCGGCTCAGGCCGGACCGCCGCACCGAGGTACCGCCATGCGACACCGCCAGGGTCAGCGCAAGCTCAACCGCACCACCAGCCATCGCCTCGCGATGCTGCGCAACATGACCAACTCGTTGCTGCGCCACGAGACGATCCAGACCACGCTGCCCAAGGCCAAGGAACTGCGCCGCGTTGCCGAGCCGCTGATCACGCTGGGCAAGAGCGCCTCGGTCGCCAATCGCCGGCTGGCATTCTCCCGCCTGCGCGACCGCGAGATGGTCACCAAGCTGTTCGATGAACTCGGACCGCGGTATGCGACGCGCCCCGGTGGCTACCTGCGCATCCTGAAGGCGGGGTTCCGCCATGGCGACAATGCCCCGATGGCGCTCGTGATGCTGATGGACCAGCCGGAAGCCCCCGCTGGCAAGAGCGAGGGCAGCGCCTGAGCGCAGGCCACCGCTCGCGAAGGCTGACACGGGGCGCCGCGGCGCCCCGTTGTGCATGGTGGGCGCGCGTCCGCGCGCGGTGCGCGATCCCGGGCCCGCGTGATCGGGACGTCCGGCCCGGGCGCGAAGCGCCGGGGCAGGGATGCCGGGCCCGAAACGCCACGGGCGGGATGCCGGCCTGAAACGCCAGGCGAACCCCCGGGGCCCGGGACGACGGGGCCGGGTCACCGGGCCCGGGACTCGACGTCCGGACCGAGGGTGTCACGTCGAAGGCGCCCGATCAGGCCTGCAGCCCTGCTGCCGCGGGAGCCGGCCCTCAGGTCTCATGACCGGGGGTGAGGCACCCTGCCCAGCAGCGGCCCGAGATAGCGTCCGGTCAGGCTTTCCGGGGCGTCGGCGATCGTCTCCGGCGTGCCGGTCGCCACGATGCGCCCGCCACCGCTGCCACCCTCGGGGCCGAGGTCGACCAGCCAGTCTGCGGTCTTCACCACGTCCAGGTTGTGCTCGATCACGACCACCGTGTTGCCGCGATCGCACAGCCGGTGCAGCACCCGCAGCAGCATCGCCACGTCCTCGAAGTGCAGGCCGGTGGTCGGCTCGTCGAGCACGTAGAGCGTGCGCCCGGTGTCCCGCCGCGACAGCTCGAGCGCGAGCTTCACCCGCTGCGCCTCGCCGCCGGAGAGCGTGGTCGCGGACTGGCCGAGCCTCAGGTAGGCGAGTCCGACCTCCGCCAGCGTGCGCAGCCGGCGCACCACCGCCGGGATCGCCGAGAAGAACTGGACGGCCTGCTCGACCGTGAGATCGAGCACCTCGGCGATGCTGAGCCCGCGGTAGCGCACCTCGAGCGTCTCGCGGTTGTAGCGCGCGCCCCGGCACAGGTCGCAGGGCACGTAGACATCGGCGAGGAAGTGCATCTCCACCCGGATCATCCCGTCGCCCTGGCAGGCTTCGCAACGGCCACCACGCACGTTGAACGAGAACCGCCCGGGGCCGTAACCGCGAGTCCGCGCCTCGGGCACCCCGGCGAACAGGTCCCGGATCGGGCCGAAGACGCCGGTGTAGGTGGCGGCGTTCGAGCGTGGCGTGCGACCGATCGGCCCCTGGTCGATGCTCACCAGCTTGTCGAACAGCTGTCCGCCCTCCAGCGCGTCATGGGGCGCAGGCTCGCGTCCGCCCTCGCCGAGGCGGCGGGCGAGCGCGGGCACCAGCGTGTCGTTGACCAGCGTCGACTTCCCCGAACCGGACACCCCGGTCACGCAGGTGAACAGGCCGGCCGGGAGGTCGAGGTCGACGCCGCGCAGGTTGTTGCCCCGGGCACCGGCGAGTCGCAGCCAGCGCGTGGCAGGCGGCAGCGCCCGTCGCGCCGGCACCGGCACCGAGCGACGCCCGGAGAGGTATTGCCCGGTCAGCGAATCCGGGTGCGTGGCGATCTGCTCCGGCGTACCCTGCGCGACGACGCTGCCACCGTGCACGCCGGCACCCGGACCCATGTCCACGACCCAGTCGGCTGCCTCGATCGCTTCCTGGTCGTGCTCGACCACGATCACCGAGTTGCCCAGGTCGCGCAGGCGCCCGAGCGTGCCGATCAGCCGCGCGTTGTCGCGCGGATGCAGTCCGATCGAGGGTTCGTCGAGCACGTACATCACCCCGGCCAGGCCGGAGCCGACCTGGCTTGCGAGGCGGATGCGCTGCGATTCGCCACCGGACAGCGTATCGGCGGCGCGATCGAGCGAGAGGTAGGGCAGACCGACGTCGACCAGGAAGCCGAGCCGGCTCGCGATCTCGCGCAGGATCGGCTGGGCGATCGTCTGGCGCGAGCCGGGCAGTTGCAGCGACGCGAAGAACGCGCTCGCATCGGCGAGCGGCAGCCGGCCGATCTCGTGCAGGGTGCGCTCGCCCACCCGCACGCAGCGGGCCTCGGACCGCAGTCGCGCGCCGTCGCAGTCGGGGCATACCCGCTCGCTGCGGTACTGCGCGAGTTCCTCGCGCACCAGCGCCGAGTCGGTCTCCCGGTAGCGGCGTTCGAGGTTGCGCACGATGCCCTCGAACGGTTCCTCGCGCACCTGGCGCCGACCCCTTTCGCCGGGCCAGGCGAAGCGGATCGCCTCGCTGCCGGAGCCGTGCAGTACGGCCTCGCGCACCCGGGCGGGCAGGGCGCTGAACGGGGTGTCGAGATCGAAGCCGTAGTGCCTGCCCAGCGCCGACAGCATCTGGAAGTAGAACTGGTTGCGTCGGTCCCAGCCGCGGATCGCCCCGGAGGCGAGCGACAGTTCGGGAAACGCCACCACCCGCGCGGGATCGAAGAACCATTCGCTGCCCAGCCCCGCGCAGCGCGGGCAGGCCCCGGCCGGGCTGTTGAACGAGAACAGCCGCGGCTCGAGGTCCGGGATCGCCCAGCTGCAGACCGGACAGGCGTGGTGCGCCGAGAACGCGTGTTCGCGCCCGCCTTCGATCTCCACCACCGAGACCCGGCCGCCGGAGTGACGCAGCGCGGTCTCCAGCGAATCGGCCATGCGCTGGCGCTGGTCGTCGCGCACCCGCAGCCGGTCGATCACGATCGCCAGCGCCCCGCTGGCACCCTCCGGCAGCGCGTCGACCTCGTGCACCTCGTCGCCCACGCGCACCCGCACGAAGCCCTGCGCGCGCAGTTCCGACACCTGCGCCGCGACCGGCACGTCGGCGTCCACCGGCAGCGGCGCGAGCACCATCAGCGCGGTGCCCTCGGGCAGCGCGAGCAGCTGGTCGACCCTCTGCGCGACGCTCATCGCGGCAAGCGGCCGATCGTGCAGGGGGCAGCGCGCCTCGCCGGCGCGAGCGACCAGCAGGCGCAGGTAGTCGTGCACTTCGGTGACGGTGCCGACCG
>JBIPNU010000093.1:0-7371 GCA_044370615.1 Burkholderiales bacterium | reverse complement strand
GAGTCCGGGCGCGAAGCGGGCGATCAGCCAGTCGTGGTCGAGAGGACCGACGGGCATCGGAATCTCCGCGGACGGCGCGCGGTGACCGCTCCGGACCCGGCGGCGGGTCCTGGCGGACCCGGCGCCGGAAAAGGGGATCAGGGAGGGGTCAGGGGTTGCGCACCTGGTCGTTCACGTAGACCGGACGCGAGGTATCCATGATGATCGCGTAGCTCACCCGGTCGAACGTGCGAAACACCATCAGCATGCCGTAACGTTCCTCGGGACCCTCGCCCGGGCGCGGGCGGTCCTGCGCAGCCCGCACGTCAGGCCCGCTGGTGCCGGACCGGCGATCCGATCCGCTCGGGCCGACCCGGCCCCACAGCGGCTGCGTGCGCGGGTTCGACATGTCGAACTCCTCGCGCTGCTGCCGCTGGATCGCCCACGGCTGGTCCGATCCGGTGGGGCCGACCCGGCCCCACAGTGTCTGCGGCCGGCTGTTGGCGCGATCGGCGAGCGGGTTTCGGAACAGCGCGAGGACATGCCCGACCTCCAGGCCATCGCGGCTGCCGCGGTTGAGCGTCACCACGTCGTACTGGGCGACCTCGACCACATTGGCGCGACCGTAGACGCCCATCACGCGCCCGCCGATCGATTTTGCGGGTGTGCGCGGGATGTACTCGGGGAAGCGGGTCGGGGGCGCCGCCATCAGGCGATCGCCAAGCACGATCTCCTGGTTCGAGCGCACGATCTCGATCGTCGACACATCGCCACGGCGCGTCAGTCGGGCGTCACCCAGGTGAAGCGCTTCGAGCCCGAGCGCCTCGCCGGTCTCGGGGTCGCGCAGCACGCCGGAGGGCCGGAAGATCTGGAAATCCCGGCCCATCGACTCGGTGATGCCACGGACGTAGGCGACGTTGCCCGCGCCGATGACGACCCGGTTCTCCTGGGTCTCGATGATCGTGGCCGCAGCGTCGACCTGGGCGGGCTCGACGATGAACGGCTTCACCAGGAACGGCTCGATGCGATGCGGCGGAATCGCCGGGATCGCCGAGGGTCCGATTTCCTGGGGTCGCGCCGTGGGACTGAGCTTCACGCTGCGCTCGGTCTCCACCACCTTCGCCGCGGGTTCGCCGGCCACCGCCTTGCGGTTGAGCACGATCACGTCGCCCGGGAAGATGCGGTTCGGGTTGGCGAACTGGTCCTTGTTGGAGGCCCAGAGCTCGTTCCAGCGCCAGGGATCCTTCAGGAAACGGGCCGCGATCGACCAGAGCGTGTCGCCCGGGACCACGACATAGCGGTCGGGTGCGTCCGGACGCAGTTCGGGCGATGCGGCCGCCTTGTCCGGCTGCGCCTGTGCATGCGGCGCCGCGGCCGGCAGCAGGGCGAGCGAGAGGGCGAGCGTTATAATCCACAACGAGCGCATGAAGGGTTCTCCCACGTCGGCCGATCGCGAAGGCGATTCGCAGCGGGCCGAATCCGGGCGGCGCGCGGGCCCGCCACGCTGCGGACGTCCGCGTCCCCGGAGTTGAACTTTCGCATTAGAGTCTGCGGGTAACGTACCAGATTAGCAAGCATTTATGGCCCAGCTCCCGATCCTCCACTACCCCGATCCCCGCCTGGAGACGGTCGCCCAGCCGATCCTCGAGGTCGACGACGGCGTGCGGCGGCTGGCGGCGGACATGGCCGAGACCATGTATGCCGCGCCCGGCATCGGGCTGGCGGCCACCCAGGTCGACGTCCACCGCCAGCTGATCGTGATCGACGTCTCCGAATCGCGCGACCAGTTGCTGACCCTCATCAATCCGGCGATCGTCGCCGCCTCCGAGGAGATCGCCAGCTACGAGGAAGGGTGCCTCTCGGTGCCGGGCATCTTCGACGAGGTCGAGCGGCCGGCGCGGGTGACGGTCGAGGCGCTCGACCTGGCCGGAAAGCCTTTCCGTCTGGAGGCGGACGGCCTGCTGGCGGTGTGCATCCAGCACGAGATGGATCATCTCCGGGGGATCGTGTTCGTCGAATACCTGTCGCGGCTCAAGCGCACGCGCATCCTCACCCGACTGCGCAAGCAGCAGCGCGCCATGTGACCCCCGGCGCCGTCGGGCAGGCGGCGCCGCCACCAGAGAGCGGGCAGAGCACGATGCGACTGGTGTTTGCCGGGACGCCGGAATTCGCGGCCGTGGCGCTGGCGGCGGTGCACGCCGCGGGGCACGAAATAGTCCTTGTACTGACACAGCCCGACCGCCCCGCGGGGCGCGGCATGAAGCTGCAGCAAACCCCGGTGAAACAGTGGGCGCTCGCTCACAATCTGCCGCTGGCCCAGCCCGACACGTTGCGCGGCGAGGCCGCCGGCGTGCTGCCTGCGCGCGGTGCGGTCGACGCGATGGTGGTCGTCGCCTACGGGTTGATCCTGCCGCCCGCGGTGCTGGCGTTGCCTCGCCGGGGTTGCCTGAACGTCCACGCGTCGCTGCTGCCGCGATGGCGCGGCGCAGCGCCGATCCAGCGCGCCATCCTCGCGGGCGATCGGACGACCGGCGTCGCGGTGATGCAGATGGACGCGGGTCTCGACACCGGACCGGTCTGGGCCGAGCGCGCGGTCGAGATCGGGGCGCACGAGACCGCGGGGGAACTGCACGACCGGCTGGCGGCGCTGGGGGCGGGTCTGCTGGTGGAGGTGCTCGCCGACCTCGCGCGCGGTACCGGGCCGGCCGCCCCGACGCCCCAGCACGGCGAGGGCGCGACCTACGCGCGCAAGATCGAGAAGGCCGAGGCGCAACTCGACTTCGCTGCTGCCGCCCCCGACCTCGATCGCTGCGTGCGCGCGTTCAACCCCGCGCCCGGCGCGAGTTGCTCGCACCGTGGCGAGCGGCTCAAGGTCTGGCGCTGCGAGGTCGACGCTGGCGGTCCGGCGAGTGCCGCCCCCGGCACCGTGCTGGCGGTCGATCCGAGCCGCGGAATCCGCATCGCCTGCGGCAGCGGCAGCCTGTGGCTGGTCGAGGTGCAGCGCGCGGGCGCGCGCCGGCAGGCCGGCGGCAGCCTGGCCGCGACCGGATGGCTGCGGCCGGGCGAGGTACTCGCGGGCGCCGCGGATGCGTGAGGTGCAGGCGCGGGCGGCGCGCACGGTTGCGGCGGTGCTCGCGGGTCGCAGCCTGTCTGCGGAGCTCGCGCGAGCCCTGCAGGCGAGGCCCCCGCTGGATGCGGCCGGGCGCGGGCAGCTCCAGGACCTCTGCTACGGCACGCTGCGGCATCTGGGCGGGTTGCGCGCGCAACTCGCCCGCCTGCTCGATCGGCCGGTGACCGAGCCGCGCCTCGAGGCACTGCTCGCCGTTGCGCTCTACCAGCTTCTGCATACCCGGGCCGCGGCGCACGCGATCGTCGATGGCGCGGTCGATGCCGCGGCGCTGCTGGGCGCCGCGCGCGCCCGCGGGCTGGTCAACGCGGTGCTGCGCGGTGCCCAGCGGCGGCAGTCCGAAATCGAGGCTGCGGCCCTCGCCGACGACGAGGCGCGCTACTCGGTCCCGCGCTGGTGGATCGACCGCCTGCGCGAGGACTGGCCGCAGGACTGGCAGCGCATCCTGGAGGCCTCGGCGACCCGGCCGCCGTTCACCCTCCGGGTGGACCGCTCGCGGTTGTCGCGCGAGCAGTTCATCGAGCGCTGTCGCGATCGCGGGTTCGAGGCGGTCGCGTTGCCCATGCCCGAGGCGGTGCGGCTGGGGAAGGCGGTCGCGGTCGACCAGCTACCCGGTTTCGCCGAAGCCGAGTGCAGCGTGCAGGACGCGGGTGCGCAGCTAGCGGCCGAGCTGCTGGATCCGCGCGACGGCGAACGCGTGCTCGACGCCTGCGCTGCGCCCGGTGGCAAGGCCCTGCACCTGCTGCAGCGCGCGCGCATCGAACTCACTGCGCTCGACGTCGATGGAGAGCGCCTCGCCCGCGTACGGCAGAATCTCGAGCGCGCGCGTCTCGCCGCCCGGCTGGTCGACGCGGATGCGGCCGATCTCCCGGCCTGGTGGGATGGGCGACCCTACGATCGCATCCTGCTCGACGCCCCCTGCTCCGGTTCCGGCGTGCTGCGGCGTCATCCCGACATCCGCTGGTTGCGACGGGTCGAGGACCTGCCCGCGTTCGCGCGCCGCCAGCGGGGTCTGCTCGACGCGGTGTGGACCACGCTCGCGCGAGGCGGGCAACTGCTCTACTGCACCTGCTCGGTGTTCGCGATCGAGAACGCCCGGGTCGTCGCCGGCTTCCTCGCCGACCACCCGGATGCCTGTCAGGTATGCTGCGCCGGGCAGGCAGCCGCCCTGCAGGCCCGCGGCGAGACCGACCTGCGCCTGAATCCCGGGGGCTCGCTGGACCTGCTGCCGGGCGCCGACCATGATGGCTTCCACTATTCGCTACTGTCGAAGCGATGAACACCGCGGCGCGTGCGCGTCGCGGCTGGTCGCGATCGTGGTGGCGCTCGCGCTGCTCGCGCTGCCCCTGTTTTCGCGCGCCGACACGCTGGTCGCGCGGGGCGCCTCGCTGGCCGCCAGCGAGGAAGGCTGGCTGCTGACCGCCGACTTCGACATCACCCTGCCACCTGCGGTGGAAGAGGCCCTCTCCAAGGGCGTGAGCCTGTTCTTCGTCCTGGAACTCGAGGTGACCCGATCGCGCTGGTACTGGTTCGACCAGCGCGCGGGCGCCGGCAGCCAGACCTATCGGCTCGTCTACAACACGCTCACTCGCCAGTACCGCCTGTCCGCCGGCCCGCTGTTCCAGAACTTCACGAGCCTCGACGAGGCGCTGGGCGTGCTCGGGCGCGTGCGACGCCGGGTGATGCTGCCGTCCGGTGCGCTCGCCCGTGGAGCCACCTATCAGGCAGCGGTGCGCATGCGCCTCGACATCTCGCAACTGCCGCGTCCGTTCCAGGCCAGTCCGTTCGTGTCGCGCGAATGGGCGGTCGGCTCGGACTGGTACCGGTTCAGCGTCACGCCATGACCGGCCCCGGGTCCGGCTTCCTGCGCCGGACGCTGTCCAGTCGTCGCCGGCTGGCGGTGGCCGCGGCGCTGCTGGTGGGTGCGGCCGCGGTCCTGCTGTTCATGCTGTCCACGGCCACCGCCAACGACCAGCTGTTCGCCAACCACCATCGGCTGCTGCTGTTCCTCAACGTCGGGCTTGTGGGGCTGTTCGGCACCGTGATCGGCCTGCAGTTGTGGGCGCTGGGGCGACGGATCCGGGCGGGCGTGTTCGGCTCCAGGCTCACCTTCCGCCTCGCGGTGTTCTTCTCGCTGGTCGCGGTGCTGCCGGGCGCGATGGTCTACGCGGTGAGCGTGCAGTTCACCGCGCGCAGCATCGAGTCGTGGTTCGACGTGCGCATCGACAAGGCGCTGGAGGGCGGCCTCGCGCTCGGGCGCTCCGCGCTGGAAGGGTCGTTGCGCGAACTCGCCTCGCGGGCCGAGCAGATGGCCACCGTGCTGGCCGAGCGAGGCGCGACCCAGCAGTCGGCCGCGCTCGAGCCGCTGCGCGAACAGAGCCGGTTCGACGAGGTCGAGCTCTACAGCGGGCGCGGAACCCTGCTCGCCTCGGCGGGCCGGGAGAGCGGAATCTCGCCCGAACTGCCGGTGAGCATGGTGATGAGGCAGGTGCGGCTGCAGCAGCCGTTCTCCTCCATCGAGGCGTTGCCCGACGGTCGGCTGTACCTGCGGGTGGTGGTGCCGGTGAACACGCTGTCGATCGCCGATGACATCCGCGCGCTCCAGGTGCTGCAGCAGGTGCCGCCGGTCGTCGCGGCGGCGGCCGAAACCGTGCAGGTGGGTTACCGCGACTACCAGGAACTGCTGCTCGCGCGCACCGGCCTGCGGCAACTGTACGGGCTGACCCTCACCCTCACGCTGCTGATCGGCCTGCTGGTCGCCGTGGCGCTCGCGATCTTCCTGTCGGAACAGCTCGCCTCGCCCCTGGGCATCCTGGCCGAAGGCACCGCGGCGGTGGCGCGCGGCGACTTCCGGCCACGCGAGACGGTGACCAGCGGCGACGAACTCGGCCTGCTGACCGGATCGTTCAACGAGATGATCCGCCAGCTCGACGACGCGCGCGCGGCGAACGAGCGCGGGCGCGCGCAGATCGAGGCGGCACGGGCCTACCTCGAGAGCGTGCTCGGCAACCTTTCCTCCGGCGTGATGTCCTTCGATGCCGGCCTGCGCCTGCGCGCGGCCAATCGCAGTGCCACCGACATCCTGGGCTTCGACCTGAGCAGCCTGCTCGGATCGCCGCTGTCGCGCCACGGCGAAGGATCGTCGTCCGTGGCCCAGCTGGGCGCGGAGCTCGCCGCGCGGTTCGGCCAGCTCGCCCCGGCGGGTGGCAACCAGGCCTGGGAGGCCCAGTTCGAGTACCTGCGCGGGGGCGGCGCCCGCACCCTGCTGCTGCGCGGCGCGCTGCTGCAGCCGGAAGCCGATGGCGATGCGGGCTACGTGGTCGTGTTCGACGACATCACGAACCTGATGCGCGCGCAGCGCGACGCGGCATGGGCCGAGGTCGCGCGCCGGCTGGCGCACGAGATCAAGAATCCGCTGACGCCGATCCAGCTCGCCGCCGAGCGCATCCACCACAAGCTCGCCGAGCGCCTGTCGGACGCCGACGCGCAGATGCTCGAGCGCTCCACCCGGACCATCGTCAACCAGGTCTCGGCGATGAAGAGCATGGTCGATGCCTTCGCCGAATACGCGCGCAGCAAGCCCGAGCCGGTGACCGGCACGCTGGATCTCGACGCGCTGGTGCGCGAGGTGCTCGGCCTGTACGAAGCCGCCCACGGCCCGGTGAGCTTCGAGGCGCGGCTCGCCGGCGATCTGCCGCGGGTCGCGGGCAGCCAGACGCAACTGCGCCAGGTGCTGCACAACCTGCTGCAGAACGCTCAGGATGCGCTTGCCGGCACAGGGAACGCGCGGGTGGTGGTCTGCACCGAGGCGGTGCCCGGCAGCGCCGGCCAGCGCGGCTGGGTCCGGCTCACGGTGACCGACAACGGCAGCGGGTTTCCGCCAGCGATGCTCGCCCGCGTGTTCGAGCCCTATGTGACGACCAAGGCCCGGGGAACCGGCCTCGGGCTGGCGATCGTGAAGAAGATCATCGACGAGCACCACGGCGCGATCGAGGTCGTGAACGTCGAACCTGCCGGGGCCCGCGTGGACATTCGCCTGCCGGTGGCGGCGCGTGCCGATGCGCAGGCCGCGGCCTGACATGGACTTCCTCGCCGAGCCGGCGCGGTTGCGGCATGATCACGCGACCCGCTGCGCGACAGCACGGAGCACTGGCAACGCATGAGCGATATTCTGGTCGTCGACGATGAGGTCGGCATCCGCGAACTGCTCTCCGAGATCCTGCGGGACGAGGGCTACACGGTCCGTCTCGCGGAGAACGGCGACC
>JBIPNU010000198.1:0-5299 GCA_044370615.1 Burkholderiales bacterium | reverse complement strand
CACGGCGTTCTTGCGCGCGCCGGACTTGAATTCGGCCAGCTGCTTCGCGATGTAGCCCGCATGCTGCCCGGCGAGCGAGGGATTGGCCGGAATCCCGCTGTTGCCGTCGGCCCCGTGGCAGCCGGCGCAGGCCTGCGACGCCAGCGTCTGCCCGCGGGCGGGGTCGCCGCGAGCCGGGGCGGCTGCCGGCTGGGCGGCCACCGCCGCACTGGCGAACGCGATTGCCGCGACGACCGGGCCGACGATTCGCGCCGCCACCGAAAGACTTCTTGTCATGCTGGACTCCGTGCCGGACACTCGGGGCGCGGGGGCGATGCCCGGGCGCGCGTGCCCGGATGGCGCCGGCGCCACTCCGGGATCATCCCGCGTTGTACGTGATGCGTTGTGCGGTCCCCGACCCGCGAAGGGTCGAGGGTCGGCGGATCGTTCCGCGAACGGTGACCGCAGCGATCCAAGCGCCGATGCCATCGCCGCCAGACCGATTCAACCCCTGATTCTAGCCCAGGCCCGTCCTTGCACGCCACCTCGCACGCTCCCGACCGACCGCTCGCCGCGCGGTTCCACCGCGCCGCCTTCATCGCCAGCGCCTCGGCGCTCGAACAGCTGCCGGCGGGCGGACGGGAAGTCGCCTTCGTCGGCCGCTCCAACGCGGGCAAGTCCAGCGCCATCAACACGCTGACCGGGCGCCGCAAGCTGGCCTTCGTGAGCCGGCAGCCCGGCCGTACGCAGCTCGTCAACCTGTTCGACATCGGCGCAGGGCAGCGCCTCGTCGACCTGCCCGGGTACGGCTACGCCAAGGTGGCGCGCGAACGGCAGCGGGAATGGACCGTGCTGCTCGAGGACTACCTGCAGCAGCGGGCCGAACTCGCCGGGCTGGTGATCATCATGGACATCCGCCACCCGCTCTCGCCGCTCGACCGGCTGATGATCGACTGGATCCAGCCGCGCCGCCTCCCGCTGCACCTGCTGCTCTCCAAGGCGGACAAGCTCAACCGCCAGCAGCAGGCGCGCGCCCTGGCGACGGTGCGAGCCGAGGTGGCGGCGATCACCGCGCCACCGGCCACGGTACAGGTGTTCTCGAGTACCGCCGGCACGGGACTCGACACGCTGGCTGCCGTTGTGGCAGGCTGGCTTGACAGCGAGTCCGACCACGGCGCGTGACCCGGGTGCTCACGTCGCCCGGTCGGCCGGTCGTCGTGGTCAGGGCCACCACCCGGCGAGGCGGGGCCGGCGCGCAGAAAAAAGCCCCGGCAGGAGGGGAGTCCAGCCGGGGCCGAAAGTGCCTTAAGGGGGTTAAGGCTCCCGCTCAGGGAGGTGAAGCGGGAGACGAGGTCATCGTCAAGGGTTGAGACTGAACCCGTTGGATGGAAGTTCCCGAAAACTTGCAGATCGTTCAGCCCGGCTGATACCGGGATGACATCAGGGGTCGTCTCGTGGTCAGGCAGAGATCAACGGGGCGATCCGGACCCGGAGTAGCCGAAGCATGACCGACCCGAAGGCGCCACCGCTGCCCAGTTTTCCCTATACCCGGATGCGCCGCATGCGCCGGGACGCGTTCTCGCGGCGACTCGCACGCGAGCACCGCCTGAGCACCGACGACCTTATCTACCCGGTCTTCGTGACCGACGGACGTCCGCAACCCGTCCCGTCGATGCCGGGCGTCGAGCGGCTCGACATCGACGGCCTGCTCGGCATCGCCGGGCAGTGCGCCCGGGCCGGCGTGCCGATGATCGCGCTGTTTCCGGTGATCGACCCGTCGCTGAAGACGCCGGATGGGCGGGCGGCCCTGGATCCGGCCGGACTGGTGCCACGTGCGATCCAGGCGATCAAGTCGCGGTTTCCCGACCTGGGCGTGATGACCGACGTGGCGCTCGACCCCTACACCAGCCACGGACAGGACGGCGTGATCGACGCGACCGGCTACGTGCTCAACGACACGACGGTGGCGATCCTGATCGAGCAGGCGCATGTGCACGCCGCAGCCGGCGCCGACGTCGTCGCGCCTTCGGACATGATGGACGGCCGGGTGGGCGCGATCCGCAAGCGCCTTGACGAGTCGGGCCACATCCACACCCGGATCATCGCCTACTCGGCGAAGTACGCCTCGGCCTTCTACGGCCCCTTCCGGGACGCGGTCGGGTCGGCAGCCACGCTGGGCGGCGGGAGCAAGTACACCTACCAGATGGATCCCGCCAACAGCGACGAGGCGCTGCGCGAAGTCGCGCTCGACATCGCCGAGGGCGCGGACATGGTGATGGTCAAGCCCGGCATGCCGTACCTGGACATCGTCCGCCGGGTGAAGGAGCGCTTCGCTGTGCCCACCGCCGTGTACCAGGTGAGTGGCGAATACGCGATGATCAAGGCAGCCAGCGCCAATGGCTGGCTCACCGAGCGGGACGTCGCGATGGAGTCGCTGCTCGCGTTCCGGCGCGCCGGTGCCGACGCGATCCTCACCTACTACGCACTGCAGGCGGCTCACTGGCTGGCCGAGCGGGACTGATCGCGTCGGCAAGCCCGCTCGGGCACATGCCCCGGCTTCAGGCGCAACGGCAGGGTCGCCGGGCACTTCGGCGAGCGCGGCCCCACCGATGGCGCGCGGTCGCCCGGACCGCGCGTCCCGGCCTGTCGCAGGCACGCCAGCGCCGCACAGCCCGGCGTGGCCGCCGCGGCTGCGCGGCGGGTCAACCGTCGCCGCGACCGGTGAGCCCGGCGAACCATCCCTCGCCCGCGGCGCGGCGTCGTTCCCGCTCGATCCGCAGCACGTAGCGCTGCACCTGTTTCTCGGCCGGCTGCGGCAGGCCGACGAACCCGAAGCCCAGCAGCGACGTGCTGGCCCCGCCCCGCAGCCGCTGCGGGGTCACGCTTCGCAGTTCCACCTCGCCGGAAATCGAAGTGCCGTCGCGAAAGCGCAGGGTGCACCTCGGAAAGCGCAGCCCCGGCACGTCCTTGCCCCGGGGCAGTACCCCCTGGCCCGAGAAGCCACCGACGCTGATGTCGATGACGGTCAGTTCCAGGATCTCGCCGCCGCCGATGGCCAGCCGTACCAGCACCGGCTCGCGCGCGCTGGCGCGGACCCGGTGGTACTGGCGGCGCTGGACCCTCAGCAGCTCCGGCGGCAGCGCGATCGCGAAGGCAGGGTGCCCCTGGTGGGTGACCGGTTGCGCCCCCGCCGCGCTGAACTGGACCTTCACCTGGTCGTGCACGCTCACCATGACCAGCCGCTCGCTGGCGAGCAGGCGGGCGTTGAGCGCGGGATCGGCACCCAACCCGATGGTCACGCGGCCCCGATCGCGATCGACCTGCTCGATCGCGCTGATCAGGAACCCGCGCCCGCGATCGAAGTGCACGGTCACCAGTTCGCGTGCCCGGCAGATCGAGCCGACGATGTGCAGGATCTGGCTCGGCGATCGGATCAGGAAACGACGCAGGTCCTCGCCGGCACCGCGTGCGTCCTCGTCGCCGTCCGGGTCGGTGGGCGCGGGCGTTCGAGCGACCGGCCGGAACGGCCAGATCACGGCGCGTCCGAGGGCAGGGCCGCCGCGGGCGTCAGCCGCGCCGGATGTCGGCGATCGGCTCGCTCGAACAGCAGCAGTTCGACGTCGGTCCCGTCGACGTTCAGCAGGAAGCAGGGCAGCACGCGGGCCTGGCCTGCGACATGCAGCCGCTGCTGGCGCGCCTCGTAGGGTATCGACTCGTTCAGCAGGAACCACTCGAGCGACTTCGGGTCTTCGGCGAACAGGTGCAGGTGAATCGTCGGATGGCGACCGATCGCCCCCGAGAGCACGGGCCCCGCCACGTGCGGGTCGAACGCCTCGAACAGGTCCATCAGGTCGAGCGTCTGGGACCGCAGCCAGTGCAGGTGCTCACGCTGCCCCTCCTCGTCGAAGATGCGCTGGTGCTCGAGCAGCGCCGCCTCCAGTTCGCGGTTGTCGGGCAGGCATCGCGCATCGGTCAGACCCAGCGCGCGCGCGGCCTTCCGCTTGGCGAGGCCCCAGTCGTCGAGTCCGTCCTCCGCCACGAGGCGCGCGGCCAGCTGGGCGATCTGTTCGCGCAGCTGACGCATCCGGGCCGGGGATTCGCGCGCCATCGTCCGCCTCAGAAGATCTGCGCCTTGACCTCGTCGGCGGGTCGCCCGTCGCCCGGCCCGGCGCCGCCATCGACCTCCCGGGGCGGCGTCTCGAGGTAGAAGAATTCGCTGATGCCGGCCTTGCCGTCCGCCACCCGCGCTCCCGTGCCAGGGTCCACCCGCACGCTCATCACCCCTTCGGGGGGCGAAGGGAGCTGCTCGGGCACGCCCTTGAGCGCCGCCGCCATGTAGTTCATCCAGATCGGAAGGGCTGCGGTGCCGCCGGTCTCGCCGTTGCCGAGGCTGCGCGGTGTGGAATGTCCCATCCAGCTCACCGCGACCAGGGAGGCCTGGTAGCCGGCGAACCAGGCATCGAGGAAATCGTTGGTGGTCCCGGTCTTGCCCGCAAGGTCGGAGCGGCCGAGGCTCATGGCCCGCGTTGCCGTGCCGGCGCGGACCACGTCCTGCATCAGGCTGGTCATGATGAACGCGTTGCGCGAATCGATCACCCGCTCGGCGGTCTCGCCAGCCACCTCCGGGCGCGCTTCGAACAGCACCGTACCCTTCGCGTCCTCCACCCGCTGGATCAGGTACGGCGTGACACGAAAGCCCCCGTTGGCGAACACCGCATAGGCCGATGCCATCTGCATCGGCGTCACCCCGCCGGCACCCAGCGCCATCGTGAGATAGGGCGGATGCAGCTTCGGGTCGAATCCGAACCGGGTGATGTAGTCCTGCGCATACTGGGGTCCGATCGCCTGCAGCACGCGGATCATCGGCAGGTTCTTCGAGCGCGCCAGCGCGGTACGCACGCGCATCGGGCCGTCGTACTTGCCGTCGTAGTTCTTCGGCTCCCAGGCCTCGGATCCGGTCTGCTGCGCGGTGAAGGACAGCGGCGCATCGTTCACCACCGTCGCCGCCGTGAAGCCGCGCTCGAGCGCGGCCGAGTAGATTAAGGGCTTGAAGCTGGATCCGGGCTGCCGGACCGCCTGGGTGACATGGTTGAACTGGGCGCGACCGAAGTCGAAGCCGCCCACCAGCGCCCGGATCGCGCCATCGCGAGGGCTGATCGCCACCAGCGACGCCTCGGCCTGGGGGAGCTGGGTGACCTGCCATTGACCCTTGTCGTCGCGCTGCAGGCGGACCACGGCGCCGGGACGCAGCCGCTGCTTGAGCGGAACCCTGTCGCCGATCGAACGCGCGGCAAAGCGCAGCCCCTCCGCGCCGACCGTC
>JBIPNU010000111.1:0-6994 GCA_044370615.1 Burkholderiales bacterium | reverse complement strand
AGGTGTGCGCCACGAGGCGGCAGGCGACGCGATGGATGCCGCCGTTCCCGTCGTATCTCGGCTCGTGCTCGACATGGATGCGTGGCAGGTACGCCATCGTCTCGGGCGCGAACAGCCGGTCCGGCGAGAACTGGGCGGCGGTGGCCTCGCGCTCGAGCGCCCTCACCGCCAGCCCGTAGCGCAGGTTCATCTGCGCGGCCAGCACGCCCTGCACCTTCTCGCGGGTGTACTCCCAGCCGCAGTGGGCGAGCGTGTTGCTGCTCACATGCGCGGTCATCCGCTCGATCTGCCCAGCGTCGAGCCCGTGCTCGCGCATCAGGGTGTCGAGCGCGGTCATCGCACTCACGCTGCCATTGGACGCCGGGGCCGGCTTGAAGCCCACCCTCAGGATCTCCCAGCGCTCGCCCAGTCCGGCCGTGAGCGCCGCCCCGTCGCACTGCGCGGGAATCGCCACCGTGCCGAGGAAGCCACCGTAGGGCTCTTCCAGCACCTGCGGGATGCCGGTGAAGCCCAGCCGCGCAAGCCGGGCCGCGTAGACGCCGCTCTGCGCCGCGCGACCGCAGTGGAAGCTCTTGGCCATCGCGCCTTCCTGCACCGCCATCAGACCGGCGGCCTGCGAGCCGGCGATCCCCAGCGCGTGCTGCAGGGCGAGCGGATCCAGGCCCAGCAGGCGCCCGGCGCTCACGGCGGCCACCAGCGCGCCGGTGGCGCCCTGGTTGTGATAGCCGCGGGTGAAGATCGACCCGCGGGCCGCGATGCCGGTGCGAAGCCCGGTCTCGTAGCCGGCGACCAGCGCGGTGATCATGTCGCAACCGCTCACGCGCGCCTCGCCCGACTGCGCGAGCGCGAGCACCGCAGGCACCGCGGCCGAGCCGGGGTGCAGCGTGGCCTGGATGTGGATCTCGTCCAGCTGGAAACTGTGCGCGGCCGTGCCGTTCACCAGCGCGGCCATGGCCGGGCTCGCGCGCTGGCGGGTGCCGAACAGCGGCGCGGGACCGTCGGCCTCCTCGGCTGCGACCATCTGCGCGAGCGTGCGCACCGCGGGCTGCGTGCTGCCGAACAGGCAGCAGCCCAGCGTGTCGAGCACGCAGGTCTTCGCGTGCCCGACCACCTCGGGCGGCAACTGCTCGAAGCGCAGCCGCGCGGCGAAGGCCGCCTGAGCGGCGGTGGCGCCACGGGCGCCGGGGATCTCGTCGTGCGAACCGCTCATCTCCGGTCCCCTCCCCGCTGCATGGCGTCGGAGATCGTTCCCTTCGGCTCGCTCATCGCGGGCCTCGTGCAACCCGCGCAACAGGCACCGCTCGATGCACGCACCGGTCAGCGCCCGGGATCTCGTCGTGCGAGCCGCTCATCGCAAGGCTCCTCCGCACCGAGTGGCCCCGGAGATCTCTCCGTTCGGATCGCTCATCGCGAGCCTCCTCCCGCCCGCGCGACAGGCATCACTCGACGCGCTCGCCAGTCGGCACGACGGGTGCCGGGAATCTCGTCATGAACGCCACTCATCGTGGCACTCCTCCCCACTGGGTGACCCTGGGGATGGCGTCGTGCACGCCGATCATATCGGGCCTCGTCCTGCCGACGCCGCGCCGGTCACTCGACCCGCGCGCCGGTCAACGCAATCAGCTTGCCGTACTTCTCGAAGTCCACCTGCAGGATGCGGTTGAACTCGTCGACGGTGGTCGGCGCCGGGTCGAGCGCCTGCTTGCCCAGCGTGGCGACCACCTCGGGCAGCGCGAGCGTGGCGTTGATCTCCCGGTTCAGGCGGTCGATCACCGGGCGAGGCGTGCCGGCCGGGGCGAACACGCCGATCCACGGGCTCATCTCGTAGCCGGGCAGGCCTGCCTCGGCGATGGTCGGCACGTCGGGCAGCACGCTCGACCGCGTGGCCGAGCCCACGCCCAGCGGGCGCAGCCGCCCGGCCTGGATCTGGCTGATCACGGTGCCGATGGTGGCGAAGGACGCCTGAGTCTCGCCCGCCATCAGCGCCGCGACCTGCGGGGCTCCCCCCTTGTAGGGCACGTGCGTGATGTTGATGCCGCCCATCGAGATCAGCAGCGCCATCTGCAGGTGCGGCGCGCTGCCGTTGCCCGAGGACGAATAGTTGATCTGGCCGGGCCGCGACTTCGCGAGCGCGAGGAAATCCCGCACGCTCTTCACCGGCAACGACGGGTGCACCACGAGCACCCCGGGCTGGGAGGAGAGCCTCGCCACCCCGGTGAAATCCTTCATCGTGTCGTAGGTGAGCTTCTTGCCGTAGAGGTGCGCGTTGCCCACGTGGGTGGTGGAATGCACCATCAGCGTGTAGCCGTCGCCGGGCGCCTTCGCGACGACGTCCGCGCCGATCGAGCCCGCGGCGCCCGCGCGGTTCTCGATCACGAACGGCTGGGCGAAGGTGCGCGCGAGTTCCTGCATCACGATGCGCCCGACCACATCGTTGGATCCGCCGGCCGGCCACGGAATGACCACGCGCACGGGCTTGACCGGCCAGGCCTGCGCGATCGCGCCGGCAGGCAGGGTCACGGTCATGGCGAGCGTGGCAACTGCGCACGCCTGCGGCAGGTTCATGGCGCTCTCCTCCAGTCAGGGCCGGTCTGCTGCCGGCACCTCTGCTCGAACATTACCGGAGAGTGGTGGGCGATGGCACGCCCCGCGTGCGAACAGCCCGGCGAGCGGCGCCCCTGCGCTCGCCGCTGCGGCAGCGTGCCGGCCAATGCCTCTTCGGCCGCTGCTCCTTCGTCCGCCGCCCCTTCGGCCTGCGCCCTTTCGGCCGCCGCCCCTTCGGCCGCCGCCCCTTCGGCCGCTGCTCCCTCGCCCGCTGCTCCTTCCGCCGCTATTTTTCGGCGGGCACGTCTCGGGCCTGGGGCCCCGCGGGAGGCTGGGCAACGCCAGGGTATGTCGCGTGTTGCCAGCCCCGGAAGGCGAGCAGCCCGGCCGCTCGCCGGGACGGCACGGAGCCGATATGCACCGCGTCGCCGCGAGATCGAACTGGACCGCGCGATCTGCCCGCCCTCGGGCCGGTCGGCCCGATCGTTGCCCGAACCGGTCGATCAGCCCCCCGGGCCGTCGTGCATGATGTAGCCCATCAGGTCGCCGACGTTGCGCTCGAGCTCGCGGATGGTGTCCTTCACCACGTCGCCGATCGAGATCACGCCCACGACCTTGCCGCCGTCGACCACCGGCAGGTGGCGGAAGCCGCGCGAAGCCATCATGGCCATGCAGCCCTCCAGCCCGTCGGCCGGCTTGACCGTGACCGGGTTGGCCGTCATCACCTGGCTCACCAGCGTCTGCTTCGCGTCGAGGCCGGGCAGCAGCACCTTGATGGCGCAGTCCCCCTGCGTGACGATGCCCACCAGCTTGTCGTCGTCGATGACCAGCACCGAGCGGACACGGTTGTCGCGCATCCGCAGCAGCGCCTCGACCACCCTATCGCTGGACCGGACGCTGATGAGGGCGCCGCTCTTCTGGGCCAGCGTGGTCTTGACCGTCTGCATCGATCTCCTCCCTGAAACACCATGTTGAAGGCGGAAGTGTGCACGAATCGGCCGCGGACGGAAGGGTTTGGCGGCTGCAGCCCCTCGCGCCGCCAGGCGCTCGACGACGCCCGGGCACGCGTACGGCGCCGCTTCGCGAGGAGTCGCGCCAGGCACGAGCCGCTTCCGCTGCCCGGGGCGCGCGCGCTGACGCCGTCGTCCGGGAGCCGTCACGCCGCGGAACGGACGGGTGCCTACCCGTCGCAGCCGGTGGCCATCGCCAGGCCTCTCGCAGGAAAAGGGGTGTTGCCCGGCCTGACCCGGCGTCGGCTGACGCAGGTCAGCGAAACCCCTGCGCCACCTGTCGAAATCGCTCGTAGGCCGCGAGGTCGAAGCCCCCTTCCGAGACGGGCGGCGCGACCACATCGGGCATCTGCAGGGCAGCGAGCGAGCGCTCGATCTCGGTCGGGTCAAGTCCGCGGCCGATGAACACCAGCCGTGTGTCGCGAACGGTGTCGGGCCAAGCCTCGAGCGTCTCGGGCTCATGCACGATCGACTGCACCGCGTGCACGACCACCGGAGCCCCGGCCACGTTCACGATGCCCTTCATCCGCAGCAACTGTTCGCCCTTGCTGCGTGCGAGCAACTCCAGCCACACGGTGAGCCCGGTACGGGTCGCCGGAGTTGGCAGGCGAAAACTGAAGCTGCGCGTCGGCTCGGCATGGCGGTAGCGTTGCGGACGCTCGTGCATCGACCATCCCCGAGAGCGTATCTCCGCCTCGGCCGCGGACGGCGTTTCCCGGTCCAGCCACCCCGTCATGCCGCACGGGTCCTTCGTGCCGGCCCGGGACAGCACGGCCAGCAGCCCATCGGGCAGCTGGCCGCGAACGACCGGCAGGCTCTCGGCCCCGGGGTTCAACTCGCGCAACCGTTCGCGCAGCGGGGCTTCCGCGCCTGGGGGCGTCAGATCGAGCTTCGACAGCAGCAGCAGGTCGGCGACGACCGCCTGCTTGACAGCCTCGGGATGCGTCTCGAGTTGCCGCTCGCCGTTGACCGCATCGACCACGGTGACCGTCCGGTCGAGCCGGAAGAACCGCGAGAGCCGAGGATCGGCCACCAGCGTCTGGAGAATCGGGACCGGATCGGCCAGCCCGGTGGTCTCGACCAGCACGCGGTCGAAGGGTACCGGGTCAGTCGCGCGCCACAGCTTGAGGGCCTCCTCGAGCGTCTCGATCAGGTCGCCTCGCATCTCGCAGCACAGGCATCCGTTTTCCAGCAGCCGCATGTTTTCGGCGGGTGTGGCCACCAGCAGGTGGTCGATGCCGATCTCGCCGACTTCGTTGATGACGACGAGGCTGCGTGCCAGCGCCGGATGGCCCAGCAGACGGTTGAGAAGGGTCGTCTTTCCGGCCCCGAGAAACCCGGTGAGCAGCATCACCGGCAGTCGCCCTCCGGTTCCGTTCGCCTCGGAGTTGATGCTCATCGCCGGGTCAATCCGCCCGTATGCCCGCCTGGCGGGCGACCTTGGTCCAGCGCGCGATTTCGGACTTCACGAACTCCCCGAGCTGCTCGGGCGTGCTCGACTGTGCCTGCATCCCGTGCACCGCCAGCGCGCGCTGCATGTCCGCCGTGGCCAGCAGCTTCACGATTTCCGCATTCGCACGCGACACGAGCGGCTGCGGCGCGCCGGCCGGGAACATCAGGGCATACCAGGTCACCACGTCATAGCCGGGCAGTGTCTCGGCGATCGTCGGGATGCCGGGGAGGTCGTCGACCGGCCGGCTGGTACTCACCGCGATCGGGCGTACCCGCTTCGAGCGGATATGCGGAAGCGACAACGGCACCGTCGGCATCATCCAGACCGTCTCCCCGGCGATGACCGAGGCCATGGCACCACCGCTGCCCTTGTAGGGCACGTGGAGCATCGCCGTATTCCCGGCCATGAAACGCAGCAGTTCGGTTGCCAGATGCTGCGAACTCCCGCTGCCCGGCGTGGCGAAGGCCAGTTGCCCCGGACGCGCCTTGGCCAGCGCGATGAAGTCCTTGACCGTGTGCACTGGCAGCGACGGATGCACCACCAGCACGTTGGCCGTCGTCGACACCATCGAAATAGGCGCGAAATCACGGACCGGGTCGAAAGAAAGCTTTGCGTGCAGCGCAGGGTTGACGCCGTGTGTCGAGATATTCGCCATCAGCATCGTGTAGCCATCAGGCACCGCTTTCGCGGCAACCTCGGTGCCGACCAGCCCCCCGGCGCCCGCGCGGATATCCACGACGAAGGGCTGTCCCAGCGCATCCGACAGTCCGTTACCCATCACACGGGTCACGATGTCAGTGGCGCTGCCCGCTGCCTGCGCAACCACCACCCGGACCGGCTTTGCGGGCCAGCCCTGAGCCTTGACGGTAGCGCTGGCGACAAGGGTGGCCAGTGCGAAGCACAGTACCGTAGACGCGTGCGTACCCATCGATGTGTCCTCCTGGATCCCGCTGGCAGCGCTCGTCGGCCACCCTGCGGCAAAGCATCCGGCCCGACATGCCGTACCCGTCGGCCTGCGCGCGACGCGCGACAGCGACGCGGGTCTTCTTGACAGCCGGCATCTGTTCGGTGAGGGTATAGAACGCGTGCCGTGCGTACAAGATGTCTGGAAACACAGGGGAGGAGTACATGGGCGAAGCATCCGCGCTGGAGGCGGCGAAGTCGGCTTCCGTGACCGCCGTGACCGGAGGCCGACTCATCGACGGCACCGGTGGCAGTGTGCTGCGCAGCCCGGTGGTGCTGATCTCCGGGAAGCGAATCCAGGCGATCGGCGAAGCGGGCAGCCTGAAGATCCCGGACGGGGCCGAGGTGATCGATGCCGCGGGATGCACCCTGATGCCGGGGATGATCGACGGCCATGTGCACGTTGCCGCCTACAACGTGGTGTCGTTCAGCAACTACCGCGTCGCGATGTACGAAGTCAGCCCGCAGCTGCAGTCGTTCTACACGCTGTTCCATGCGCAGCTGTGTTTCGAGATGGGCTTCACCACCCTGCGCGACATGGGTCGGAACAACGCGTGGGCCAATTTCGCGACCGAGCTCTGCGCGGTTCGCGACGCGATCAACAGTGGCCTTGTCCCCGGACCACGCATGCTGGTGTCCGGTCGCATCATGACCACGGGGTCGCACCACGACATGAACCTGCCGCGCGCGGCCTATCGGCATCCCGGCTATACGGTGGATGGCCCCTGGGCCGTGCGTACAGCCGCGCGCGAGCATATCCGCACCGGAGTGGACATCATCAAGGTCTGCGTGACGGGCGGTGCATCGGCCGACGAGGAAGGCGACACCCGCAACCTTACCCAGGAGGAGCTCGACGCAGCGGCGGACGAGGCGCACGGGTTCCACAAGCCTGTCGCGGCGCACTGCTGGACGGCGCTGTCGCATCGCATGTGCGTGCAGGCCGGCGTCGACACCATCGAGCACATGGTGTTCACCGACGACGACTCCACGCGGATGGTCCAGGAGGCTGGTATCCCCGTGTCCC
>JBIPNU010000090.1:0-7484 GCA_044370615.1 Burkholderiales bacterium | reverse complement strand
CCGATCACGCTGCCGTGCCGCCAGAGTTCGGCGATCGCCGCGACATCGAGCGTGGCGGGTGCCGGGGCGTCCGGCGCCGGGGCCGCGGTGGCGGCGAAGGATCCGCCTGCGCGCGCGAGCAGGTTGAAGCCTTCGGCATAGGCGGCCATCAAGCCGTACTCGATGCCGTTGTGCACCATCTTTGCGAAATGACCAGCGCCGGTGGGTCCGCAGTGCAGCCATCCGCGCGATTCGCTGCCTGCGACACGCACAACGGTCGCGGCGAGCGGCGGTGCCGCATCGCTTCCCGGGGCGAGCGCCTCGAACACCGGCGCGAGCGCCTGAACCGCCTGCGGGTCGCCACCGATCATCAGGCAGTAGCCACGGTCGCGGCCGTGGATGCCGCCGCTGGTGCCCACGTCGAGGAAACGCACGCCGAGGCCGGCGCATCGGGCGGCTCGCGGCCCGGCCTCGGCAGGGTGGGAGTTGCCGCCGTCGATCACGATGTCGCCCGCTTCCAGATGGGGCAGCACGGACTGCAGGGCGTCGTCCACCGCGGCGGCCGGCACCATCAGCCAGATCGCGCGCGGCGCGGGCAGTCGCGCCACCAGCGCCGACGGCGATTCGGCGACGCTGACGGTCGCCGGTGCGCATACCGCTGCCCGCGCCTGTGGCGAGACATCGTGCACGACGCATTCGATGCCTGCCGCGCCGAGTCGGGCGGCAATGCCGGCGCCCATGCGTCCGAGGCCGATCAATCCGAGCTTCATGCCTTCTCCGGTGTCCGCGCGGACGCGCGGACGGGGCTGGCGCGATGCGCGAGCGCCTGCCGCATCGCGGTCATCGCAGGTGCGCCCCGAGGGGCCGCCAGCGGAAAGCGTGGTTGCCGGTCGCGGCATCCTGCGGCAGGGGCAAGCGCGGGATTCATCGGACGGGCGACGGACTCAGTCGAGCTGGAGCTTGCGCGAGCGCACGAGCTTCGACCATTTCTCGTTCTCCGCGCGCACGAAGGCAGCGAAATCGTCCGGCCCCAGGCTGGCCACCTCCGAGCCGGCGCCAGCGAACTTCGCCCGGACCTCCGGCACCGCGAGCGTGCGCGCCAGCGCATCGGCCAGCACCTGCACGACCTCGCGTGCGATGCCGGCCGGCCCGACCAGTCCCTGGAAGCCCACCGACTCCATCGCCGCGAGTCCCAGCTCGCGCACCGCGGGCACCTCGGGCAGCTGTGGATCGCGCTTCGGCCCGGTGACGGCGAGCGCACGCAGGCGACCGGCCCGGATCTGCGGCAGCAGGGCACCGCCCGAGTCGATCATCAGGTGCGTCTGCCCGCCGAGCAGCTCCGCGATCGCCGGCGCACTGCCCTTGTAGGGCACGTGCGTGAGATCGAGGCCGGTGGCCGCATTCATCAGTTCGCCGTTCAGATGCGTGGAGGTGCCCGCTCCACCGGAGGCGAAGTTGGCGCGCCCGGCGTTCGCCCGGGCCCAGGCCACGAACTCGCGCAGGTCGCGCGCGGGATGCTCCGCGCGCGTGACCGCGATGTAGCTGCCCTGGCTGATCTGGCCGATCCAGGTGAACTGCTTCACCGGGTCGTAGGGCATCTTCGCCTGCAGGTGGGGCGCGATGGCGAAGGGCCCGGTGTTGGCAAGCAGCAGGGTGTAGCCATCGGCCGGGGCGCGGACGAGTTCGGCGGCGGCCAGCGTGCCTCCGGCGCCGGGTCGGTACTCGATGACGATCGGCTGGCGCAGGGTCTCCTGCATCGGCGACTGGATCACTCGGGCGGCGAAGTCGATGCCGCCGCCGGGCGGATAGCCGACGACCAGCCGCAGCGGCTTCGCGGGGAAGGCCTGGGCCGCGCCGAGCAGGGGTGTCGCGAGGGCGCAGGCGAGGAGCAGCAGGGTCAGGCGTGTCTTCATGGCGGGGAGTGCAGACGCGGAAGGGGAGAAGGGTACCGGGCGGCGATCTGGCGCGGCGGGGACCGTTCGGGGGGCTTCGGGGCCGTGCGCAGGCGGGCAGTGCTATCGTACCCAAACGTGGCCCGTACGCCTGCCTGCCGGCGCGGAGCATTGACCGGCAGCGGGTGGCCCGCCACACTCCGCATCCCTTGCGGGTCCGCCGTCGTGGCGCCCGGAGCGAGGATGCACCCGCGAGGCGTACGCGATCCACGGGGGCGTGAAGCGATGCAGGCGATGGACGAGACGGTGGTCGTCGAACGTGGACTGCCGTACGGGACGGGTATCGTCGGGGCGAACGGCGATCGGCCGACCGAGCGGACGCTCTGCGCGGACCTCTACCGTCCCGCGGCCTCGGGCGGGGCGCGGCCTGCGCTGGTGCTGGCCTTCGGCGGTGCCTTCCACCGCGGCTCGAAGGAGGATGACACCGTTCGCGAGGAGGGTCCCCGGAACACCCCGATCGCCGAGTACTGCCGGCGCTTCGCGGCTCGCGGCCATGTCTGCCTGTCGATCGATTACCGCCTGATTCCCGAGGACCCTGCGGCCGGCGATGCGCCCGTCCTGGTGCATCGCGAGCGGGTGCCGCGGTCGCGGCTCGATGTGGTACGCCGGATCATGGGATTGCCGCCCGCCACCATCGACATGGTGGCCGACGGCATCGAGGCGGCAGCCGCCGACTGCACCGCCGCCCTGCGCTGGGTGCACGCGTCGGCCCGGCACCTGGGCATCGATCCGCAGCGGATCGCGGCGGGCGGGTTCTCTGCCGGCGGGCGATCGATGATGCACGCGGTGTACGCCAACCGGGTGCCCGCGGCTGCCGTGGTCGCGATCTCGGGTTACCTGGGCGTGGACGAACTGTACCGTTACGTCACCGGGGCACCGGACGAGCCGCCGGTACTCGCGCTGTGGGGCGAGCGCGACCTCGACTACGTGCTCGAGCAGGCGCCGGCCCTCGTCGAGCACGCGCGGCGCATCGGCCTGGAGGTCGAGCCAGCGCGGATCCCGGGCGTCGGTCACTTCTATCCGGCGCACGCGCCGCTGGGTCCGGGCGCGTATGCCCCGACCGTGGAGGCGGCGATCGAGCGTTTCCTGCGCGAGCGGCTCGCGCGCTGATCAGTGCTCGCCGCGCCGCGGCTTGCGCCCGGCGCGGGCAAGCAGCCGGTCCCACAGCCACGGCGGTGTCCAGCGCATCGCGCGACCGACGAAGGCCCAGGGCCACGGCACCATCGCCAGCCGTCGTCCCGCCTCTGCCGCGCGCGCGATCCGCGTCGCGGCCGCCTCGACCGGAAGCAGGAAGGGCATCGGATAGGGGGTGCCCTGCGTCATCGCGGTGTCGATGTAGCCGGGGCAGATCGTGACCACGCGAATGCCGCAGGCGCGCTCCTCGACCCGCAGCGACTCGAGGTAGGCGATCGCCGCCGCCTTCGATGCGCTGTAGGCGCCAGCGCCCGGCAGTCCGCGCAGGCCGGCCACGCTGGCGATGCCCACCAGCGTGCCACTGCCGCGCGCGCGCATCGCCGGGATGAAGGGTGCGAAGGCGTGGACCAGGCCGAGCACGTTGGTTGCCAGCACCTCGGAGACCACCGACGCATCCGTCGGCTCGGCCGTGAGGGTACCCACGCTGATCCCGGCGTTCGCGTAGACCATGTCGGGCGTGCCGACCTCGGCGAGATAGGCGTGGGCCTGCTCGCGCAGTGCATCGGCGTCGCGAACATCGGCGACGCCGATGCGCACGCGGTCCGGATGGGTGGCTGCGAGCGACTCGAGCGATGCGCGATTGCGGGCAATCGCCCCCACCTGGCAACCGCGCGAAGCGTAGTGCAGGGCCAGCGCGCGACCGATGCCGGCGCTCGCCCCGGTGATGAACACGCGCGCGGGGACCGCGGTCATGGCGCGCTCAGCGTCCGGTACCCGCCGCATCGCCGGCCCGACGTGCGCGAGCGAGCGCGATCAGCCGGTCGGTCATCGGCAACACGCCCGCCACGCCGCGGGTGAGGCCGCTGGACGTCAGCCAACGCCCGTCGATGACCATCGACGGCGTGGCCTGGATATCGTAGGCATCGGTGTCGGCACGCGACTGGACGATCCGCGCGTCCACCTCGGGCGAGTTCCACGCCGCCCGTAACCGAGCGGGGTCGCCCCCCTCTCGGGCAAACCAGGCGGCCGCTGCGTCCGGCTCGCCCAGCGCGAGTCGCTCGATCTGAACCGCGTCGTACACCCGGGTGTGCAGGTGCGATGCCGCGCCCGCGGCCATCAGCGCATGGTGCAGCCGCGCGAGCGGCACCCAGCTGTCGCGGCCGATGACCGGGCGCCGGGCGAACGCGATGTCCGGTGGCAGCGTCTTCAGCCACGGCCCGAGCCGCGGCTCGAGTTCGCGGCAGAACGGGCAGCCGTAGTAGAAGAACTCGAGCACCTCGACCTGCAGCGCAGGCGCCGGCTGCGGTTCGGGCAGCAGCCGATAGCCTTCGCGCGGCGCAGCCGGCTGCGCGATCGCCGGCCGGCCCGAAGACAGCGCGGGCAGCGCGAAGCCCAGCGCGACCGCCCCGAGCGCGGCACGCCGCCGCGGGGTCACCGCTTGCCCGGCGCCGCGCCCGCGCGAAGCTGCGCGAGCAGCTGGTCGATCACCACGAAGGTACGCTCGAGCCCCTGGGTCATCGCCGGCGAGGTCAGGAAGCGGCCGTTCACCACCAGCGATGGCGTGCCCGACAGGCCGTAGGCGCGGCTCATCTGGGCCGAGCGCTGGGTACGGCTCTTCACGCCGAAGGAGCCGTAGACTTCGGCGAACTGCTTCGTGTCGACGCCCTGGCGGGCAAGCCATGCCTGCATGCGCGAGAGATCGCCGAGATCGGCCTTCTGCTCGTGGATGGCGCGGAAGACCTCGGCGTGCAGGCGATCGACCAGGCCCATGGCCTCGAGCGCGTAGAACAGCTGGGCGTGCGCGATCCAGCTGTCGCGGAAGATCGCGGGCACGCTCCTGAACGCGACGTCGGCAGGCTTGCGCTTGAGCCACGCGTGCAGGGCAGGCTGCAGGTCGTAGCAGTGCGGACAGCCGTACCAGAAGAACTCGATCACCTCGAGACGCTTGGGGTCGTCGACCGGCTGCGCAGGGTCGAGCAGGCGGAAGTCCTTGCCGGGCGCTGGCTGCTGGGCGGCGGCCGGACCCGCCAGCAGCGTCGCGCCCGCGGCGGCGACGGGGATCGTGAGCAGCAGCCTGCGATTCATCGAACGGTCTCCAGTACGGTGGAAGGGGCGGGCCGGGGGCGCGGCGACGGTGGGCAATCGTGGCAGGCGCAGCCGCGCAGGATCAGGGCGCCTTGTCGCGCACCTTGATCACCGCGGCTTCGATGCCGGCCGAGGACAGGCGCGTGCGCGCCTTGGCGAGGCTGTCCGCATCGTCGTACGGACCCAGGCGCACGCGGTGCCAGGTGCCCTTGTCGCCCAGCGCCGCGGTCTGGATCGAGGCTTCCATGCCCATCAACGCGAGCCGCGCCTTCAGGTTGTCCGCGTCCTGCGCGTTCTGGAAGGCTCCGGCCTGCAGGAAGAAGCGTTCCTGGGCCACCGCCTTCGGTTCCGGCGCGCGGTTGCGCAGTTCCTGATCGGTCGCCGGCTGCTCGGTCCCCGGAAGGATACGGTAGAAGTCGAACCGCGACTGCCCGGGCTCCTGCGGCGAGGGCGCACCCGGGATGCCTGTCGGGGCGAGCGGCGGTCGGTCGGGCCCCGAAGCCGCAGGCGGCGCCTTGCCCGCCGCGGCGGTGGATTTCGCCGGCTCCGCCGGCTCTCGCGACGTGGAGAACGGATTGGCCGCCCGGTTGAGGTAGAAGGCGATACCCAGCGCGATCAGCAGGCCCAGGGCAAGCCCGACGAACAGGCCGGCGAGCAGCGGACCGCTGCGCGAACGATGCTCGGTGGGCTTGTAGTCGCGACTCATCCGGACATCCTACAGGCGGGCGGGCGCGGTGACCCCGAGCAGGTCCAGCCCTGCCGCGAGCACCGTGCGTGTCGCATCGAGCAGCGCGAGGCGGGCGTGCCGCACGCGCGCGTCCTCGACCAGCACCTTGCCCGCGTTGTAGCAGCTGTGGAACTCGCCGGCGAGGTCCTTGAGATAGAACGCCACCAGATGCGGCGCGAGTTCGGACGCGGCGGCCTGCAGGGTCTCCGGCCAGGCGGCCAGCCGGTCGAGGAGCAGGAGCTCGTGCTCACCGTCGAGCGCCGAGAGGTCGGCCGAGTCGAGCGCGCCCGTGTCCTGGGCGCCCCACTGCTCGAAGACGCCGCAGATGCGCGCGTGCGCGTACTGGATGTAGTAGACCGGGTTGTCGTTGCTGCGCGATTTCGCCAGGTCGAGGTCGAAGTCCAGGTGCTGGTCGCTCTTGCGCAGCACGTAGAAAAAGCGCGCCGCGTCGTTGCCGACCTCGGTGCGCAGCTCGCGCAGCGTGACGAACTGACCGGCGCGGGTGGACATCGAAACCTTCTCCCCGCCGCGATAGAGCACTGCGAACTGCACGAGCGCGACGGTCAGCCGGTCGGGGTCGGCACCGCAGGCGGCAAGCGCGCCGCGCACACGCGGGATGTAGCCATGGTGGTCGGCACCCCAGACGTCGATGACGCGGTCAAAGCCGCGATCGAACTTGCCGAGGTGGTAGGCGATGTCGGAGGCGAAGTAGGTATAGGCCCCGTTCTCGCGCTGCACGACGCGGTCCTTCTCGTCGCCGAAGGCGGTGGAGCGGAACCACAGGGCGCCGTCCTGGCGGTAGTGGTGTCCGGCCGACTCGAGGCGGTCGACCGCCTGCGCGACCGCGCCATCGTCGAACAGCGACTTCTCCGAGAACCAGCGGTCGAAGCGCACGCCGAAGCCGTCGAGATCGTCGCGACAGTCGGCCAGCTGGGTGTCGAGCGCGTGCCGGTGGATGATGTCGTAGCCGGCGCCGAGCAGCGACTTCGCGCGCGCGATCAGCGCGTCGAGGTGCGCCTCGCGCTGCGCGCCGGCCTGCGGATCGGCGCGCCCGGCCTCGGGAAGACCCGGGGTCGTGTCGAGCACGTCGCCCGCCGGATGGCGGAACCGATCGCCGTGAAGCTCGGCGAGCGCGCGGGCCATCCCGCGCACGTAGTCGCCCTGATAGGCATTGGGCGGGAACGCGATCTCCGTGCCCTGCGGGTCGAGGTAGCGCAGCCAGGTCGACACCGCGAGGATGTCCATCTGCCGCCCGGCGTCGTTCACGTAGTACTCGCGGCTCACCCGGCAGCCGGACGCCTCGAGCACGCTGGCGAGGCTCGCCCCGTAGGCGGCCCCGCGCCCATGGCCCACGTGCAGCGGTCCGGTCGGGTTGGCCGACACGAACTCCACCATCACCTGCGGCGCGCTCTCGGCGCGGGAGACCCGGCCGAACGCGCGGCCGGCCTGGCGCACGGCGGGCACCACCGCCTGCTTGGCGTGCGCGGTGAGCGCGAGGTTGATGAACCCGGGCCCCGCGATCTCCGCGCGCTCGATCAGTGGGGAGGCGGGCAGGGCGGACACCAGGGCCTGCGCGAGTTCGCGCGGGGGGCGGCGCAGCGGCTTGG
>JBIPNU010000102.1:0-7143 GCA_044370615.1 Burkholderiales bacterium | reverse complement strand
GTGACCGAGTTGATCGACATGGCCCGCGCCCGCAAGGGGGCGATCAACATGGCCTCGGCCGGCCCCGGCTCGCAGAGCCACCTCGCCGGCGCGCTGCTGCTCTCGCTCGGGCGATTCGAGTCGCTGCACGTTCCGTTCAAGGGTGGCGCCGCGGTTCCCTCGGTGATGACCGGGGAGTCGCACTGGTCGATCAACCCGGCGCCCTCGGTGATCGGACTGCTCAAGACCGGCAAGGTGCGGGCGATCGGCCAGACGTTGCCCAAGCGCACGCCGCTGCTGCCGGACATGCCGGCGATCGCCGAGGCCGTGCCCGGCTACAGCTACAGCGCGTGGAACGGCATCATCGCACCGCGCGCGACCCCGGCGTCGATCCTCGTCCGCCTGCGCGAGGCGGTGGGCACGGTGATGAATCGACCCGATACCCGCGCACAGATGGCGGCGCAGGCCACCGAGATCCTGGTGACCACGCCCGAGGAGTTCCGGCGCATGGTGCAGGAGACGATCACCCACAACGTGAAGCTGGTGCGCGCGCTGGGCCTCACCGCGGACTGACCCGGCCATGGGCGTGCTGCCGTCGCTGCATCCAGTGACTCCAACCTCGTCGTCGGCAGGCCGCGCAGTGGGGCGGCCCGTGCGCCCCCGGCCGGGCGCGCAGGCTCGGGCCCGCGCGTCACGGCGAACCACCCGACCGGGCGCGGCGGGGGGGCGGCGCTCGCCGGCAGTCCCGCGTTCGCCCGTCGCCGCCGGGCGGATGCTGGCCGCCCTGCTTGCGGCCGGTACGCTGGCCGCCGCGCTGCCTGCATTCGCGCAGCCCGCGTGGCCGACGCGACCGGTACGCCTGGTGGTGCCGCAGAGCGCAGGCGGATCGACCGACCTGGTCGCGCGTCCGCTCGCCCAGCACCTGTCCGCGGCGCTCGGCCAGCCGGTGCTGGTGGACAACCGTCCCGGGGCGGGTAGCGTGATCGGCACCGAGATCGTCGCGCGCGCGGTACCCGACGGC
This sequence comes from Burkholderiales bacterium, assembly GCA_044370615.1. Classification (GTDB taxonomy): domain Bacteria; phylum Pseudomonadota; class Gammaproteobacteria; order Burkholderiales; family CAIKXV01; genus CAIKXV01. The sequence goes on along the minus strand of JBIPNU010000102.1, from coordinate 6,143 downwards.
CATACGCTGCTGGTGATCGCCGCCTCGTTTACCGCGACGCCGGCCCTGCACGCCAGGCTGCCCTTCGACAGCCTGCGCGACTTCGCGCCGGTCGCGCTGCTCTCCGCATTCCCGAACCTGCTGGTCGTGCACCCGTCGCTGCCGGTGCGCAGCGTGCAGGAGCTGATCGCGCTCGCGCGCGCGAAGCCCGGGGCGCTCAACTACGGCACCAGCGGCGCGGCCACCGGCACCCACATGTCGATGGAACTGTTCATGCACATGACCGGCACGCGGATGACGCACATCCCCTACAAGGGCGGAGCGCCGTCGGTCCAGGGCCTGCTGACCGGCGAGGTGCAGGTGAACATGGCGACGATCTCGACCGCCCTGCCGCAGGTGCGGGCGGGCAAGCTGCGGGCGCTGGCGGTCACCGGCGCGAAGCGCTCCTCGGTGGTGCCCGACCTGCCGACCGTGGCCGAGGCGGGCGTGCCGAAGTTCGAATACGCGTCGTGGACGGGCATGCTCGCGCCGGCGCGCACGCCCGAGTCGGTCATTGCCCGGCTCAACGTCGAGGCGGTACGGGCGGTGGGCATGCCCGAGATGCGCGCGCTGCTGGCGGCCGAGGGGGCCGAGCCGGTGGGCAGCACCCCCGCGCAGTTCGCCGCACAGATCCGCACCGAGGTGGCGCGCTGGAGCGATCTGGTGCGCGCGGCGAAAATCCGGGCAGACTGACCGCGGTCGCCCGCTGCACCCGGACGCCGCTGCGGCGCGGGAATTGATATAACCGCGTCTTTCCAGGGGAGGTGGCGATGGCGGCGAAGGGCACGCGCAGCACGGCGGCACGGGGCGAGACGGGGCGGGCGGCGAAGGCCGGTGCCGCGCCGCGGCGCCGCTATCCGGACCTGCACGACCACATCCGCGCGCTGGATGCGGCGGGGCTGCTGGTGACGGTCGATCGGCCGATCAACAAGGACACCGAGATGCATCCGCTGGTGCGCTGGCAGTTCCGCGGCGGCATCGAGGAGAAGGATCGCAAGGCCTTCCTGTTCACCAACGTGGTCGACAGCAAGGGGCGCAAGTACGACATCCCCGTGGTGGTCGGCGCGCTGGCCGCCAACCGGGACATCTACCGCCTCGGCCTGGGCTGCGAACTCGACCAGATCGACGCGACCTGGAAGCGCGCGGCCGCCAACCCGGTCAAGCCGCGCCTCGTCGAGCACGCGCCCTGCCACGAGATCGTGATCACCGGCCGCGAACTCGATCGGCCGGGCAAGGGCCTGGACGCGATCCCGGTGCCGATCTCCACGCCGGGCTGGGACAACGCGCCCTACACCACGCTCTCGCAGTACATCACGAAGGACCCCGAGACCGGCGTGCAGAACATGGGCAACTACCGCGGGCAGGTGAAGGGCCAGCGGCGCCTGGGGATGAACCCTTCGCTCGAACTGCGCCCGGGCATCTACCTGCACTGGGAGAAGGCGCGGGCGCGCGGCCGCAAGCTCGCCGCGGCGGTGGTGCTGGGCGCGCCGCCCGCGGTGACCTTCACCTCGGTGCAGAAGCTGCCCGAGACGGTCGACGAGTTCGACGTCGCCGGCGGCCTGGTAGGCTCGCCGATCAACGTGGTGCGGGCGAAGACGGTCGATCTGCTGGTGCCCGCCGAGGCCGAGGTGGTGATCGAGGGCTGGATCGACACCGAGTGGCTGGAGCCGGAGGCGCCGTTCGGGGAATCGCACGGCCACGTGAACCTGCAGGAGTTCAACGCGTTCATGGACGTGACCTGCATCACGCGCCGGAAGAACGCCATCCTCACCTCGATCATCTCCCAGGTCACGCCCAGCGAGTCGAGCCTGATCAAGCGGGTGGCGATGGAGCCGCTGTTCCACAACCACCTGAAGAACGTGCTGGGCATCCAGGGCGTCAAGCAGGTGGTGATGCACGAGCCGCTGACCAACCTGCGCAAGGTGGTCGCGCTGATCATGGATGCGAAGACCCCGCGCAACGAGGTCTGGCGCGCGCTCTACGGCGCGGCCTCGCTGCATCGCGCGGCCGGCAAGTACGTGATCGCGGTCAACGAGGACATCGACCCGAACAACGCCGATGCGCTGCTGTGGGCGATGTCCTACCGCGCGAATCCGGCGCTCGACATCGAGATCCTCGCCCACCGCGACCAGGGCCACGGGCCGCGCAGCAAGCGCAACGGCGGCACCGATGCCTCGGTACTGATCGATGCCACGCTCAAGGAGAAGTTCCCGCCGATCTCGCTGCCGCGCCGCGAGTACATGGAGAACGCCCGGCGCATCTGGGAGGAGCTGGGCCTGCCGAAGCTTCGGCCCGAGTCGCCGTGGTACGGCTATTCGCTGGGCGAATGGGCACCGGCCTTCGAGAAGGCGGCCGAGCTGGCGGTGCGCAGCGAATACTTCGAGACCGGGAAGCTGATCGCCACCCAGCGGCGCCGCGATGTCGCGATGAACACCGAGGTGCGCGATGTCTGGGGCGATGCCTGGGCGCCGACGCCCGAGCCTGCTCGCCGGGCGGGCAAGCCGGCGCGGGCGGTGGCCAGGCCTCGCGGCGCGGCCGGTGCCGACACCGGCGCGCGCGCGGCGAAGTCGCCAGCCGCGGGGACGAAGGTGCGTGACCCGGGCCCGGCCCGCCGCGCGGCGGCTCCCGCCGCAGGGCGCGCAGTGAAGTCTCGCCGACCGCGCTGAAGGCCGGCGGGTCCGCGACGTCCGTCGCGGCCGACCGGCAGGGGCGGCGGCCGGTCGGCGCGGGCCGCGTCCTGTCGAGCCAGGGCCGGCGGGCGGTGCCCGGATCCTCCACTCCAGGGAGCAGACGACCATGATCGCATCGCCTCTCGCACCGGCCGCGCGCGGGCGCTCGCTTGCCCGCGCCCCGAGCGCGGGCCCCGGGTGCCGCGCCGCGCTCCTCGCAGGCATGGTCGCGCTCGTCGCGGCGGGCGCGCAGGCGCAGGACTACCCCTCGCGGCCGATCCGCATGGTGGTGCCTTTCTCGCCTGGGGGTACCTCGGACACGCTCGCGCGCATTCTCGGGCAGAAGCTCACCGAGGCCTGGGGGCAGCCGGTCATCGTCGATGCGCGACCGGGCGCGAGCGGCATCATCGGCACCGAGATCGCGCTGCGCGCGCCCGCCGACGGCCACACGCTGATGCACGGGAACATGAGCCAGTTCGCGATCAACCCGGCCCTGTTCGCGAAACTGCCCTACGACACGCTGCGCGACTTCGCGCCGGTGAGCCTGGTGGCGCTCGCCCCGCAACTGGTGGTGGTGCCTCCGGGGCTGCCGGTCGCGAGCGTACGCGAACTGGTGGATCTCGCGAAGTCGAGGCGCGAGGGCCTGCTGTTCGGCTCCGGGGGCGCGGGCACGCTCGCGTACGTGGGGGGCGAGATGTTCAACACGCTCGCCGGCGTGCGCATGGTGCATGTGCCCTACAAGGGCACGGTACTCGCGCTCAACGACCTGATCGCCGGGCAGGTGCAGGTGCTGTTCTCCGACATGCCGATCGCGCTCGCCCAGGTGCGGGCGGGCAAGCTGCGCGCGCTGGCGGTCACCGGCGCGCAGCGCACCCCGCTGGTGCCCGGCGTGCCGACGGTCGCCGAGTCCGGCCTGCCTGGCTATTCCCTGGTCAACTGGTGGGGCATCCTCCTGCCGCGCGGGGTGCCCGCATCGGTACTCGCGCGGCTGCACGCGGCGATCGTCCGCATCCACGAACAGCCGGATGTGCGCGAGCGCTACGCGGGGCTCGGCGTGGACGCGACCACCAGCGAGTCCCCGGCCGCCTTCGCGGGCTTCATCGAGAAGGAGGCGGCGCGCTACGGGCCGATCCTGCGCAGCGCGGGCGCCAGGGCCGACTGACCCGGATTCGCGCGCCGGGCGCCTCCGGTGGGTACTTCGCCACCGCAAGTGCACCTGAGCGCCAATCCGCCTGCCGCCCGCCCGCGCGGCAGGTGCGCGCGGGCGCTCCCGTCCTGGCCAGCACCGGTTTGCGCCGTCCCGCCCGGATTGACGAGCGCTGCGATCGCGGGCCGAACGCGAGCAGCCGCGAGGGCTCGTGGCCGCGCGCGCGTTCAGCCGGCGCGGTCGCTCGACGTCTCGTGCGCGGCGATCGCCTCCAGCGCGGCCTTGTGCGCCTCGATGCCGGCGGGCAGACCCGCGTAGAGCGCGACCATCAGCAGCACCTCGCGGATCTCCTCGACCGGGACGCCGCCGCGCAGCGCGCCGCCGACATGCACCTTGAGTTCGGTCGGGCGTCCGAGCGCGGCGGCGATGGCGATCATGGCGAGGCTGCGCGAGCGCAGGTCGAGCTGCGGTCGGCTCCACAGGTCCCCGTACGACCACGCGTTGATCATCCGCTGCAGCGGTTCGCCGAACGCGCCCAGCGCGCCCATGCGCTGGCTCACGGCCGCTTCGCCGAACAGCTGCCGGCGCAGTTCCAGGCCACGGGCCTGCAGGTCATCCACATCCATCGGGGTCTCCTCCGTCGTCGGGTGCCGCAGGCTCGGGCCTGGCCTCGCGGCGGATTTGCGCGCGATACCGGGGTCGGCGTAAGCTGGCCATCGGCTGCAGCGGCGATCCAGGACCGCACACGGACGCGCCCGCCGGCCCCACCAGGAGGAGCATGCCATGTACCGCGCAGGAGCCCGTCCTGCCGCGGCGGATCCGTCCGCCGTGGCGCTCGTTCGCAGTGTCGGGGTCCGGCCATCCCGCCGCGCGCTCGCGGCTGGCCGTGGCGATCCGCGGGGTCGTCTCCGGTGCAGGGTCGCGCCGCTGGCGCTGGCCGGGGCGGTGATGGCGGCGGTAGCCGGCGCTGCCCTCGCGCAGGCGTGGCCTGCGCGGCCGATCCGCGTGATCGTCCCCTTCCCGCCCGGGGCGGGCCCGGATTCGCTCGCACGGCTGGTGGCCGGACCGATGGCCGAGACGCTGGGCCAGCCGGTGCTGGTGGAGAACCGGGCGGGCGCGCAGGGCACGGTGGCCGCCGGAGAGGTCGCACGCGCACGGCCGGATGGCTACACGCTGGTGATGGGCACCAACACCACGCATGCGGCCAACGTCGGGCTGTTCCGCAAGCTCGAATACGATCCGCTGAAGGACTTCGCCTACGTCGCCCGGCTCGCGCAGACCTCGCTCATTCTCGCGGTGCGATCCGACTTCCCGGCTGCGAACGTGAAGGAATTCGTGCAGGTGGCGCGCGCGCGCAAGGGCGAACTCACCGCGGGGTTCGGTTCCGGTGGCGCGCAGGTCTCGCTGGGGCTGCTGCGCTCGCTCACCGGCATCAGCTTCGTCGAGGTGCCCTACAAGGGCATCCCGATCGCGGTGGGCGAGGTCGTGGGAGGGCAGATCGGCTTCACCTTCACCGATTTCACCGCCGGCATCGGCCAGTGGAAGGCCGGCAAGCTCAAGCTGCTGGGGATCACCTCGCGGTCCCGCTCTTCCCTCGCGCCCGACCTGCCCACGCTGGCCGAGGACCTGCCCGGCTTCGAGGTGACGATCTGGTGGGGCCTGATGGCACCGGCGGCCACCCCGATGGCAGTGGTGCAGCGACTGTCCGATGCCGCGATTCGCGCGCTCGGCCGACCCGAGGTGGCGAGCCGCATGGCCGGGCTCAGCGTCGATGCCGCGCCGATGGGTCCCGAGGAATTCACCCGGTTCGCGAATGCCGAGGTCCCGCGCTGGGTCCAGCAGATCCGCGACGCGGGCATCCAGCCCGAATGAGTGCCGCGGTGAGCGCCGCGCCGATCCCTGCGGCCATCGTCGGCCTGGGTCGCTGGGGCCGGGGTCACGTGCAGGCGATGGCCGAGGCGGGCGACGCGCGGCCGCTGCGCTTCGTGCGGGCGATCGATCCGGTGCTCGATGCGCACCGCGACTTCTGCGCGCGCCAGGGCATGGCGCTGTCGGCGCGGCTCGAAGACGCCCTCGACGACCCGGCGATCGAGGCGGTCGTGCTCGCCACGCCGCACTCGCTGCACCGGCCGCAGGTCGAGGCGAGCGCCCGCGCCGGCAAGGCGGTGTTCTGCGAGAAGCCGCTGGCGCTCACGCTCGAGGATGCGCGCGCGATGGTGGGCGCCTGCAACGCTGCCGGCGTGGTGCTGGGGGTGGGGCACCTGCGCCGCTTCTGGCCGTCGATGCAGGCGTTGCGGCGGGTGGTGGAC
>JBIPNU010000089.1:0-7490 GCA_044370615.1 Burkholderiales bacterium | reverse complement strand
GCCGCGCCGGCGCGGCCTGGGAAGACGATCGCTGCTCGTTCACCGACGTGACCATCGGCCTGTGGCGCCTGCAGGCCGTGATGCACGAACTGCGCGGCGCAGGCGGACCGCCGCGACACGCCTTCGATGCGCCCCGGCGCATCCTGTTGCGCGTCACTCCGGGCGAGCAGCACGGCTTCGGCCTGACCATCGTCGCCGAGTTCTTCCGGCGGGCCGGCTGGACCGTGCACGACGAAGTCTCCGAAGCCGGCACCGATCCTGTCGACAACGTCAGCGAACAGTATTTCGACGTGGTCGGCCTGTCACTTTCCGCGGAACGCCACCTTGACACGCTTGCGCGTACGATCCACGGGATTCGCAAAGTGTCACGCAATCGGCACATCGGCGTGCTGGTCGGCGGACCGATGATCGATCAGAACCCCGATTGGGTCGTGCGCGTGGGGGCAGACGCCTCCGCCCGCGACGCCCGGCACGCCGTCCAGCAGGCCCAGTGCATGCTCGGCCTGCTGGTCGCGCAGCACTAGCGACGACCGGTCGTCCCCAGGGAGACCTGCAGCGGTGGAGTCAGCACGGCAGTTCAGGTCTCCCGGCAAGTCGCTGGCGGAGATGGATCCGGAGACGGCGGCGCGCCTGCTGGCGGCCACCAGCGACGTCACGCTGGTCATCGATGCGGGCGGCGTGATCCGCGACCTCGCGATCGGCAGCGACTCGCTGCCGGCCGACAGCCTCGACGAATGGGTCGGCAGGCCCTGGCTGGAGACGGTCACCGTCGAGAGCCGCCGCAAGATCGAGGATCTGCTGCGCGATGCGGCGGGCAACGCGCCGGCACGCTGGCGACAGGTCAATCACCCCACGCCTGCCGGCGAAGTGGCGATGCTCTACTCGGCCCTGCCGATCGGGAGCAAGGGCAGGGTGGTGGCGATGGGCCGCGATCTGCGCCCGGTCGCGGCCCTGCAGCAACGCCTGCTCGACGTGCAGCAATCGATGGAGCGCGACTACCTGCGGCTGCGTCACGCGGAAGCCCGCTACCGACTGCTGTTCCAGATGGCTTCGGAAGCGGTGCTCATCGTCGACGCGGCCAACCAGCGCGTGGTCGAGGCCAACCCCGCGGCTGCCCGCCTGCTGGGGGAGAACGTGCGCAAGCTGGCCGGCCGCGCCTTTCCGGAGGGGTTCGACTCCCCGGGCACCCAGGCGCTGCAGCGCCTGCTGGGCGCGGTGCGCGCAGGCGCGACCCCCGAGGAGATCCTCGTCCGGCTGGCCGACGGCAGCACCGAGTTCCGGGTGGTGGCGTCGCTGTTCCGCCAGGACGACGCCTCGATGTTCCTGGTACGCCTGAGCCCGGTCGCCGGCATCGCCAGCCCCGCCCTCGCACCCGGCCAGGAACAGCGTCTGGCCGAAGTGGTCGCCGGACTGCCCGACGGGTTCGTCCTCACCGACCCGGACGGGATCGTGCTGGCGGCCAACCGCGCCTTCGTCGACTACACCCAGCTTGCCGCCGAGGAACAGGTCCGCGGCCAGTCCATCGACCGCTGGCTGGGTCGGCCCGGCGTCGACCTCAACGCGCTGCTCGCCAACCTCCGCCAGCATGGCACCGTCCGGTTGTTCGCGACCGCGCTGCGCGGCGAATACGGCGGCACCACCGATGTGGAAATCGCCGCCGTCTCCGCGATGCGCAGCGATCCGCCCTGCCTCGGCTTCACGATCCGCAACGTGAGCCGCCGCCCTTCGGCGGAAGGTCGCGCCGGCCGGGCACTGCCGCGGTCGGTCGAGCAGCTCACCGAACTGGTCGGCCGGGTCTCGCTGAAGGAACTGGTGCGCGAGACGACCGACGTCATCGAACGCCTGTGCATCGAGGCCGCGCTCGAACTGTCGCGCGACAACCGCGCCTCGGCGGCGGAAATGCTGGGACTGAGCCGGCAGAGCCTGTACGTGAAGCTGCGTCGCTATGGCCTGGGCGACCTCGCGACGGAGCCGGACCAGCCTTGATCTCTGACACCATTTCTGTCAGGACAGGTTGACGCAAGGTCGGGCCGCCAGTAACGTGGGGTCATGTCGACCCCCGCCCCGGCAGCCGTCCTCGAACTGCTGAAACCGGTCACCTGGTTTCCGCCGATGTGGGCCTTCGCCTGCGGCGCGGTCGCGAGCGGATTGCCCGCTTCGGGACAGTGGCCGATGGTGCTGGCCGGCATCGTGCTGGCCGGCCCGCTGGTCTGCGCGACCAGCCAGGCGGTCAACGACTGGTACGACCGGCATGTGGACGCGATCAACGAGCCGCATCGGCCGATCCCGTCGGGCCGCATCCCCGGCCGCTGGGGGCTCTACATCGCGCTGGCCTGGACCGGGCTGTCGATCGCGCTCGCCGCCGCCCTCGGCCCGGTCGTGTTCGCGGCGGCCGCCGTCGGGCTCGTGCTCGCGTGGCTCTACAGCGCGCCGCCGGGACGCCTCAAGCAGAACGGCTGGTGGGGCAACAGCGCGGTGGCAGTCTCCTACGAGGGCCTGCCCTGGGTCACCGGCGCGGCAGTGATGCTCGGCGGCGCGGTGCCGGACCTGCGCACCTTCGCGATCGCCGGCCTCTACAGCCTCGGTGCGCACGGGATCATGACGCTCAACGACTTCAAGTCGGTGGAGGGCGATCGCCGCACCGGCGTCGGCTCGCTGCCGGTGCGCCTCGGCCCCGAGCGCGCCGCCCGCGTGGCCTGCGCGGTGATGGCCGTCCCGCAGGGGGTAGTCGTTGGCCTGCTCGTGCTGTGGGGCCATCCGCTGCACGCCGCCGCGGTCGCGGCGCTGCTCGCCGCGCAGCTCGCGCTGATGGTGCGCCTGCTCGCCGATCCGCGCGCCCGCGCGCCCTGGTACAACGCCACCGGGGTCAGCCTCTACGTCCTCGGCATGCTGGTCAGCGCCTTCGCCCTCGGGCAGGCTGCCGCGGGCTGAGTCCACCGCGATGCGCGCCGACACCTCCCCCCCGTCTGCCGCCGCGGACGACCACGCCCTCGGCTGGCTCGGCATCGTGCGGCTGGGCCTGGTCCAGACCGCGCTGGGCGCGATCGTCGTGCTCACCACCTCGACCATGAACCGGGTGATGGTGGTGGAGTACGCGCTACCGGCCCTGTTGCCCGGGGCACTGGTCGGCCTGCACTACGCGATCCAGATGCTGCGGCCGCGGCTGGGCTACGGCTCGGATGTCGGCGGGCGGCGAACGCCATGGATCGTCGGCGGCATGGGCGTGCTCGCCGCTGGCGGCACGCTCGCCGCGCTCGCCACCGCCTGGATGTCCACCCACCTGTGGGCCGGCATCGCGCTGGCAGCGCTTGCCTTCACCATGATCGGCGTCGGTGTCGGCGCCTCGGGTACCGCGCTGCTCACCCTGCTCGCGCGCGAGGTCGCGCCGCAACGGCGAGGCGCGGCCGCGACCATCGTGTGGATGATGATGATCGTCGGCTTCATCATCACCGCCGCCACCGCCGGGCATTTCCTCGATCCGTTCTCGCCGGCACGCCTGGTGGCGGTGGCCGCGACCGTCGCCGCGATCGCCTTCGTCGTCACCCTGGTCGCGGTGGCTGGCGTCGAGCAGCGCGCGCTCGCGCGGGCCGAGCCCTCGCGGATGGCCACCCCTTTCCGCGAAGCGCTGGGAGAAGTCTGGTCGGACGAACGCGCGCGCCGCTTCACCGTGTTCGTGTTCATGTCGATGCTGGCCTTCAGCGCGCAGGACCTGATCCTCGAGCCCTTTGCCGGCACCGTGTTCGGCTATACCCCGGGCCAGTCCACCCGGCTGGCAGGGATGCAGAACGCCGGCGTGCTGTCCGGCATGATCCTGGTCGCACTGCTCGCCGGGCGCGGCATTCGCGGCCGCCGCCTGGGCACGCTGGCCGGCTGGACCATCGGCGGCTGCATCGCCTCGGCACTCGCGCTGGCCGGGCTCGCGGCGGCCACGCCGGCCCCGACTGGCCACTGGTGCTCAACGTGTTCCTGCTCGGCGCGGGCAATGGCGCCTTCGCGGTCGCGGCCATCGGCTCGATGATGGCGCTCGCCGGCGAGGGCGTGCGCAACCGCGAGGGCACGCGCATGGGCCTGTGGGGCGCCGCGCAGGCAATCGCCTTCGGCGCCGGCGGCTTCGTCGGCGCGGCGCTGAGCGACCTGTTCCGCCAGCTGAGCGGCTCGGCCGCCATCGGCTACACCACGGTCTTCGCGCTGGAGGCGGCGCTGTTCGTCGTCTCCGCCGTGCTCGCCGCCCGCATCGGCGGCAACCCGGCCCGCAGCTCGGGCGCGCCGGGCCTGCCAGTCTCGCCCGAGCACTACGCCGCCGGTCTGGGCGGGCGCTGATCGCCGCCCCGATCGACATGACTCCGACCCCCGTCCCGCCACGCCGCACCGCGCCTCGCGTCCGCTGATCCGCGAGCGCCGATCCCCTCCGGGAGATTCCCCATGCAGACCCCTACGCCCGCAGCCGCCACGCCGCTCCCGCAGTACGACGTCGTGGTCATCGGTGGCGGTCCGGCCGGTGCCACCGCCGCCGACGATCTCGCCCGCCTCGGCCGCTCGGTCCTGCTGCTCGACCGCGCCGGCCGCATCAAGCCCTGCGGGGGCGCGGTGCCCCCGGCGCTCATCCGCGAATTCGAGGTGCCCGACTCGCAGCTGGTGGCGAGGGTCACCTCGGCACGCATGGTCTCGCCCAGCGACCGCGAGGTCGACATGCCGATCGAGGATGGCTACGTCGGCATGGTCGACCGCGAGCATTTCGATGAATGGCTGCGCGAACGTGCGCGCGAGCATGGCGCGCACCGGGCCAGCGGCACCTTCGACCGCCTGAGCCGCGACCGGGACGGCGCCGCCGTGGTGCACTGGCGGTCTCGCGCTGCCGACGCACCGGACGTGCCGGGCGCGGCCTGCGCGGTGCGCGCGCGCGCGGTGATCGGCGCCGACGGCGCGCAGTCGGCGGTAGCGCGCGACGCGCTGCCCGACGTGGCGCCGGCACCGTTCGTGTACGCGTATCACGAGATCGTGACCTCGCCCGAACCGTCCCCCGAGACCTCGCGCTTCGACCCCGCGCGCTGCGACGTCTGGTACCAGGGTCGACTGTCCCCCGACTTCTACGGCTGGGTGTTCCCGCACGGGGCCACCACCAGCGTGGGGGTCGGCACCGCCCAGCGCGGCTTCTCGCTGCGCCACGCCACCACCGAGCTGCGCCGCTCGGCAGGCCTGGGTTCTTCACGCACCGTGCGGCGCGAAGGCGCGCCGATCCCGATGCGCCCGATGTCACGCTGGGACAACGGCCGCGATCTGGTGCTCGCCGGCGATGCCGCCGGCGTCGTGGCGCCGGCCTCCGGCGAGGGCATCTACTACGCGATGACCGGCGGTCGACTCGCGGCCGATGCGGTGGAGCGCTTCCTCTTGACCGGAAAGGCGTCGGCGCTGGGCGACGCCCGGCGCCGCTTCATGAAGGCGCACGGGCGGGTGTTCTGGGTACTGGGCATCATGCAGCGCTTCTGGTACAGCTCCGACCGTCGTCGCGAACGCTTCGTCTCGATCTGCCGCGACCCCGACGTGCAGAAGCTCACGTGGGAGTCGTACATGAACAAGAAGCTCTCCCGCCGCAAGCCGATGGCGCAGGTGCGCATCTTCTTCAAGGACCTCGCCCACCTGCTGGGCCTGGTGCGCGCCTGAGCACGCCCCGCTGACAGCCGCCACGCCCGCGTGGAGACGCTCGCCGGGCACCTGGTCACCGCGCCGGTGATCGCGGGAATCCTCGCCTTGCTGCTGGCCGAGACCGCGCTGCTGGTGGGGCTGCGGCTGTTCGCCGGCCGCGGCCCTCCGGTAATCGCCACGCTCGCGATGGGCATGGCCGGCGCGGGCCTGTTCGCGGCGCTGCTCGCCGCGCTGCGCGAGCCGCTGCAACCGCTGCTGGTCGCGGGCGGGCTGCTGGCCGCGCTGGTCGCCCATCTCGTCGACCTGCGACTGCGCTGGTCGGGGCGCTGAGCGGCCCGCCAGCGGGGTCTCGACGCCGCCGCGAAAGCCGTCGCGCGGAAGGCTCGCTCAGAGGTAAGTCACCGCCATCTTGAGGGCGAGCACCAGCAGCATCGCCGCGAACACGCGGCGCAGCAGCGGTAGCGGCACGCGATGCATCATGCGCGCGCCATACGGGGCCACCAGGATGCTCGCGATCACGATCGGGACGAGCGCCGGCAGCAGCACGAAGCCGACCGCACCCTCCGGCAATCCCGGCGTCGCGAGGCCGCTGATGACGAACCCGGTGGTGCCGACCGCGCTGATCGGCCAGGCGATCGCCGCCCCGGTGCCGATCGCCGTGCGCAGCGGCACACCGCACCAGACCATGAAGGGTACGGTCAGGAACGCACCGCCGGCCGACAGCAGGCCGCTGAGGATGCCGATCAGGCCCATCACCGCAAACAGCACCGGCGCCGACGGCAGCGTCCGCGAGGCCGCGGGCGGACCGCGCCGCAGCAGCTGCAGCGCGCCGATCCCGGCGGTGGCCGCATAGCAGGCGGCGAGCTGGCCCTGGGTCAGCCAGCCGGAGGCGAGCGTCGCGGCCAGCGTGCCGGTGACCACCCCGGGCACCATGCGCCGCACGAGCAACCAGTCGACCGAACCGAGGCGGTGGTGCGCGAGCACGCTCGAGACCGACGTGAACACGGCCGAGGCCATCCCGGTGCCCAGCGCCAGATGCACCGAGTGATCGGGGGCCAGCGCCTGCGCGGCAAACAGCGCCGCCAGGATCGGCACCAGGGTCATCCCGCCACCGATGCCGAGCAGGCCCGCCAGGAAGCCGACGAAGACGCCGCAGGCGACGTAGGCGAGCAGCCAGCTCACGCGGGACGCTCGCCGCCACCGTCCGGCCCACGATCGCCCGGGCGCTCCGCGGCCGCACGCTGCAGCCGGTCGCCGATCGCGAGCCAGGCCTCGTGCAGTGGCGGCCGCTCGGCGACGATGACCTCGGCGCCATCGTCGTCCAGCGTGCGCAGCGCGTCATACAGCTCGCGCGCGTAGCCCTCGGGGTCCGGCGGCATCGCGTGCCAGCGCAGCGGCGGCAGCAGCGGCTGCTTCGCTTCGCGCGCGAGCGCGGCCACGCGCCGCCCTTCGGCGATCAGGATGCGCGACACCTCGACCAGCAGATCGGCCTCCACGAGCATCACCTGCGCGCGCGGCGCGTAGTGCGACGCCAGCGTGCCCGACGCCCGGGGCGCGTCGGCACCGGGCGCGAGCGGCCACTCGCCCAGCGCGTCGGCCAGCGCCGCCGGTCCGATGCCGCCCGGTCGCAGCAGCACCGGGCGACCGGTGCTGAGATCGACGATCGTCGACTCGACGCCGATCGTGCATGCACCTCCGTCGAGTACCTGCGCGATCGCGTTGCCGAACTCCGCGCGGACATGCCACGCGCGAGTGGCCGACAGGCGCCCGAACCGGTTGGCCGACGGCGCGGCGATCGCGCCGCTGCCGCACCGCTCGAACGCCTGCAGCAGGGCCTGCGCGACCGG
>JBIPNU010000207.1:0-5162 GCA_044370615.1 Burkholderiales bacterium | reverse complement strand
CTGGCCGCGCCGCTCTTCCTCAACAGCGCGATCCAGGCCGCGCTCAACCTGACCGACACCTGGTACGTCGGCCGCATCTCCACCGATGCCACCGCGGCGATGGGCGCGGTCTACTGGCTGGTGCTGGGCTCGATCTTCCTGATCGGCGGCGTCGGCATGGGCGTGCAGACGGTCGTCGCGCAGCACCACGGCGCGGGGCGCACGCACGAGGCGGCGCGGGCGCTGTGGACCGGGCTCTGGACATCGGCCCTCGTGGCACCCGCGTTCGTGCTGCTCGCGCTGCTCGGGCCGCTGGTCCTCGCGCCCTTCGCGCTGCGCCCGCCGATCGAGGCGGCCGCGCTCGACTACTGGTGGCCTCGGCTGCTCGGGGCGCCGCTCGCGGTGGCGCTGTGGACGGTGAGCGGTTTCTTCAACGGCATCGGCCGCACCGGGGTGACGCTCGCGGTGATGGCGACGGTTGCCCTGCTCAACGCGCCGCTCAACGAGCTGTTCATGTTCCGGCTCGGCTGGGGCGTCGCGGGCGCGGCCTGGGCGACCAACGTCGCGCTGGTCGCCGGCATCGCGCTCGCGGTGGCGATCTTCTTCTCGCGCTCGGTGCGACTGGAGTTCCACGCGCCCGGGCTGTGGCGACCGCAGCCCGCGCGACTGCGCGCCCTGCTCGTCCTCGGCCTGCCGATCGGCCTGGCGATCTCGGTGGACGTCACCGGCGCCGCGCTGTTCCAGATCATGCAGGTCCAGCTCGGACCGGTCGACGGCGCGGCCACGCAGATCGTGATGATGCTCACGTCGATCGCCTTCATGCCGGCGGTGGGTATCGGCATCGCGGGCACCACGCTGGTCGGCCAGTCGATGGGCGCGGGCGACCCGGCCTGGGCCGCGCGCGTGGGCAACGCGACGATCGCGCTGTCGGTCGCCTACATGGGACTGGTCGGACTCGCGATCGCGCTGGCGGGACCCTGGCTCGCGCCGCTGTTCGTCTCGGCGAGCGACCCGCACGCGGCGCCGACGATCGCGCTAGCCGTCTCGCTGCTGTGGATCGCCGCGATCTACCAGGCGCTCGACGCGCTGCACCTGGGCAGCTCGTTCTGCCTGCGCGGCGCGGGCGATACACGCTTCCCCGCGCTGCTGATGCTGCTGCTGTCGTGGGGCGTCTTCGTGCCACTCGCGCACACGCTCACCTTCGCGACCGGCGAGGGATGGATCGCCGGCGCGCCCGGCGCCGGGCTGGGCGCGACCGGCGGGTGGATCGCGATCACCGTCTACATCGCGCTGCTGGCGATCACGCTCGGCGCCCGCTGGCGCTCGGGGGTGTGGCAGAGGATGCGGTCGGTGGGGTGAGGCCGGGGTCGGTCGGACGCGGGCCGGCGGCTTCACCCTCCCCGGTTCGACGCGCCACCCAGGCCTGCAGCCGCGGGCGCCAGCGCAGGAAGCGCACATAGGCGGCCTCCAGGACCCGCAGCAGCGGTGGCCAGGAGCAGGCCCATCCGAGCGGGCGGGTAAGCGGCAGCGCCCGCCACAGCGCGGCGAAGGCGGCAGCGCCGGAGACGAGCTGCCCATCCGCAGTACGCACATGCATCCGGGCCAGTGCGTCGCAGCGCGCAAGTCCCGGCACGACCTCGGGCTCGACGCGCGCGGCGAGGTCGATCCAGTCGATCCGGTCGGCGCCGCGCCGGGCGCGCAGGAATCCGATCTCCCGCCGGCAGAGCGGGCAGCCCCCGTCGTAGTAGACCTCGAGGCGGCCCGCCGACGCGGCGCAGATGGCGGTCGCCTCGGGCCGAGCGGGGGAAGCGAGGGGGGGCGCATCGGTCGTCGCGGCGTCCGCGCGCGCCGTTCCGGCGGGCCCGGGGTTCGACGCGGGTACCGGGCGGGAGGACTCGGGATGGACGGCGGCGCCCGCCGGAGCGGACGCCGCGGTCGTCGCCGCGGTCGTCGCCGCGTGTGCGGGCGGGTCGCAGGGGTGCGGTCGCACGCTCACGTGCGCCGCGGAGCCGCGCATCGACCGGCGGTCATTCGCGGCCGAACAGGGCGCCGGGCCGGAACGCGGCCATGATGCCCAGCGACAGGCCCGCAAGCACCATCATCACCGTGCCATCCCCGGTGAGCTGATGGAAGAGCACGCCGGCGATCAGCGGGAGTTCCCCGACCACGAGGCACAGCAGCGTGAGCGAGCGGGCGCGCGCGACGTCGGCCGGTCGATCAGGGTCGGGCGCGGGGCTGCCGAACCGCCACTGGCGCCAGCGCGAATAGAGGAAGAGCGCGGGCAGGGCCAGCAGGCCGCCGGCGAGCAGACCCACCACTCGGCCCGGCCGGCCAAGCGCGTCCACCGCCTGCGGGCCGATCGCGATCGACAGCAGCACGAAGCCGGCGGCGCCTACGATCAGCGCCATCCACATCCACTCGAGCGTGTTCACCTGCTGGGTGCCTGACGCGTCCATGGTCGAGCCTGCGGCGGGGGAGTCCCGATGGTATCCGCGCATGGTCGGGTGGCTCGCGCCGTCCCGCGCGTCCGGACCCGGGCCGGCAGGTCGGGTGGACAGCGGGTAGACTGAGAGCCTGCCGAGCCGTCATCCACCTATCCGACCCTCAGGAGCCACCCAACGTGAGCAAGCGCTCGCTTCCAGCCGGAGTTCTGCTGGTCCTCATCTGCGGCGCTACCGTGATCACGCTTGGCATGGGTATACGGCAGTCTTTCGGCCTGTTCCTCAAGCCGGTCACCACCGACCTCGAGATCGGGCGCCAGGTCTTCGGCCTCGCGCTGGCGCTGCAGACCCTGCTCACCGGTCTGCTCGGCCCGGTAGCAGGCATCCTTGCCGACCGGTTCGGACCCCACCGGGTGATCGCCACTGGCTCGCTTGTCTACGGGGCCGGACTCCTGCTGACCGGCCTTGCGCAGGGGCCGACCAGCCTGGTGCTCACCCTGGGCGGCGTGGTCGGCATCGGGATGAGCCTGCTCACGCTGCCGGTGGTGCTGGGCGCGGTCGGCCGGGTGGTGCCCGCGGAGCGGCGCGGCGCCGCCTTCGGCCTCATTACCGCCGGCGGCTCGTTCGGCCAGTTCGCGATGGTCCCGGGTGCCCAGGCGCTGCTGTCGACCTTCGACTGGCACGCCGCCTTCATGCTGCTGGCCATCGGCATGGCCGTGGCCTTCGCGACCGCGTTCGGGCTGTCGCATCGCGACAACGCCCCCTCCGCGCCCGCGGCCGGCGAGGACTCGAGCGCCACCGCCGCGCTGGCGCGCGCGAGCCGCGATCGCAACTACCTGCTGATCACCGCATCCTTCTTCGTCTGCGGCTTTCACGTCTCCTTCGTCTCGACCCACCTGCCCGCCTTCCTCGCCGACCGCGGCATCAGCGCCTCGGTGGCAGCAGCCTCGCTGGCGCTGATCGGGCTGTTCAACATCGCCGGCTCCTACCTGTTCGGCACCTGGTGCGGCCGCATCGCCAAGAAGCGGCTGCTGGCGATCATCTACGGCGGACGCGCCGTCCTGTTCGTGCTCGTGCTGCTGGTGCCGATGACACCGACCTTCGCGCTTGCCTTCGGAGCGATCATGGGCTTCCTGTGGCTGGGCACCGTTCCGCCGACCTCGGGTCTGGTGGCGCAGCTGTTCGGCACCCGCTATCTGTCGACCCTGTTCGGTCTGGTCTTCATGAGCCACCAGATCGGCGGCTTCCTCGGCGCGTGGTTCGGCGGCTGGCTGTTCGACACCACCGGGACCTACCAGGTCGCCTGGGTGATCTCGATCGGGCTGGGCGTCTTCGGCGCCCTGGTGATGTGGCCGGTGCGGGAACCGCGGGAGGCGGCGGCGCCGGTCGCGCGCGGCGCCTGACGGGCCGTATAATCTCCGCGTGGACACGCTCACCACCCCCGGCCGGGTAGAACCGGCTCGCGGCGAGGCCCCTTCCGGGCGACCGGCGCTGCAGCCGGAGACCTGGATCGCGCTCGCCCTGGTCGCCGCTGGCGTTGCGGCGGCATGGGCCTGGCATGGCGCCGGTATGGAACTGTTCCTCTCCGGCCTCGGCGGTTTCTGCCTGTAGCGCTCCGCCGGACGGACGGGTTCACCCCCGGGCGCGGTTGTGTTAACTTGCCCTGACACTGAACGCGTCAGGTTGATCGGATCATGGTCGCCGAACCCCAGCAGCTCTTCACGGTGGGCATCAACCACCAGAGCGCCCCACTCAAGGTGCGGGAGCGGGTGGCATTCGCCGGCGAGGCCATGCCCGAGGCCTTGCGTCACCTGGTCACCTCCGGCCCGGTGCGCGAGGCTGCGATCCTGTCGACCTGCAACCGCACCGAGATCTACTGCAGCACCAACGATCCGGTGTACGCATCGGCATGGCTCGCCGACTACCACCAGCTCGACCGCGACCTGCTGCGGCCCTACCTGTACACGCTCGACGCCGAGCATGCGGCGCGCCACGCCTTCCGCGTGGCCTCGGGGCTGGACTCGATGGTGCTGGGTGAACCGCAGATCCTCGGCCAGCTCAAGCAGGCGGTACGCTCGGCCGAACACGCCGGCACGCTCGGTTCGCTGCTGCACAAGCTGTTCCAGCGCACCTTCTCGATCGCCAAGCGCGTGCGCTCGGAGACCGAGATCGGCGCGAGTTCGGTGTCGATGGCTGCGGCGGCCGTCACCCTCGCGGAGCGGCTGTTTCCGTCCATCGCCGAGCAGCGGGTGCTCTTCGTCGGCGCAGGCGAAATGATCGAGCTGTGCGCGGCGCACTTCTGTTCGCGCCGCCCGCGCATGGTCACGTTCGCCAACCGCACCCAGGGCCGCGGACAGACGCTGGCCGAGCGCTTCGGCGGCAACGCGATCGCGCTGGCGGACCTGCCGGAGCGGCTGGCCGAGTACGACATCGTGATCACCTGCACCGCGAGCCAGCTGCCGATCATCGGCAAGGGCCTGCTCGAGCGCACGCTGCGCGCTCGCCGCCGCCGCCCGGTGTTCATCGTCGACCTCGCGGTGCCGCGCGACGTCGAGGCCGAGGCATCACAGCTCGACGACGTGTTCCTCTACACCGTCGATGACCTGGGCGAGATCGTCCGCCAGGGCCGGGACGCGCGCGCCGGCGCCGTGCGCAACGCCGAGGCGATCATCTCCCTCGGGGTCTCCGACTTCATGCAGTGGCTCTCCACCCGCGAGGTCGTGCCCACCATCCGCGCCCTGC
>JBIPNU010000088.1:0-7500 GCA_044370615.1 Burkholderiales bacterium | reverse complement strand
CATGAGACTGAATCGAATCAACCTGGGTGCAGGACTGCTGGCACTTTCAGTGTCGGCTTTCGCCGGCGAGTGCGGCAACGATTGCGCGTGGGGCCTGGCGAACTCGAGGCAGGTCATGACGGAGTGCAAGGTCAACGCCGTCCGTGAAGATGGCAAGACCTCCTGCTTCAGTAGCGACAAGGCCATGGATGCGTTCATGAAGGACGCGCCCGGAAACCTGACGCAAGCGCAGGCCTCGTTCGGTCGCGTTTGATCGCGGAACCGGGTACAGGGCGGCAACGCCGCGTCCCCTTTCGTCGTGGTGCCCCCCCCGGTTGCACGGTCGCACGAAGTGTGACTCACAACCCGACACTTTCCAGATGAGGATACGAGCATGACACCCAGTCACACCGAACACGGCACCGGATTCGCGGATGCCGTCGCACGCTCCGCCGAACGCGCAGTCCAGTCCACGCAGCGCGGCGCCAACGAAGCACTCGATTCACTCAGCAGTGCGGTCGAGGACGCGCGGCGCAAGTCCGGCCCCATGCTCGACGAGGCGGGCGATCGCATCGCAAGTCTGGCCGATCAGGGCGCCGAGGCATTGCGCGGAACGACGCACGCTGTGCGCGAACGGGCGCGGCATGCCTCGGACGCGACGCTGGACTACATCCGAAACGAACCACTCAAGGCCGTGCTCATTGCCGCCGCCACCGGCGCGGTGCTGATGGCACTGATCAGCCTCATGCGCAACTCGCGGCACTGACCGGCGCCGGGAGGCCTTCGTCATGCCCAACCGGCTGCTCGGTCTGGTCGCCACCCAACCGCACCTTCTGGTCGATCACCTCCAGGCTTACGCCGAGTTGGCGGTCGATGACGTCGCCGAGGCCGCGGGCGCGTGGCGGCGGCGGCTGGTTCTGAGCGCGCTCGCATTCGGCTGCGCCGGCGCCTCTCTGGTACTGACAGGCGTGGCGGTCATGCTCTGGAGCGTTGCGCCGCTGACGGCGGGGCATCGGCTCTGGGCGCTCGTAGTCGTACCTGTCGTTCCCGCGATCCTGGCGCTGTCGGGCTGGATCGCCCTCCTCGCAGGCCGGCGGACCGTTTTCCTCGGCAACGTGCGCAGCCAGATTCGCGCCGACGCCACTATGCTCCGCGACGGTGGCGCGTGACGGGCGCGTGATGAGGAACTCCACATCAGAGCAGACGTCCGGCTTCTCCCCCATCGCCGCACCTCCGCCGTCGCCCGCTGCACGGCTGGAGCAGTCGCGCGAGGCCTTGCGCGTTGCGCTCCGCCGTCCGTCGGCGGGCCACGCTGCGGAGGGGGCGGCGCCCCCGTCCGCCTGGGCTCGCGAGTTCGCCGCGCTTCCTTTGGTGGGTCCGGCGATCGATGCCACGCGGATCTGGTGGGAAGAGCACCCCGCACGCGCCGCGGCGGCAGTCGCTGCCACGGCGGCCCGTTGCGCGCTGAGTCCCGTCGCGCACCGGCATCCGGTCGTGCTGGTGGTCGCGGCGGCGACCGTTGGCGCCGGTGTCGTGGCGCTCAAGCCATGGCGGTGGATGACCCAACCGGCGGTACTCGCAGGATTGCTGTCACCGCTGGCGTCCGCCGCGATCGGCCGGATTCCGCTCCCATCCTGGATCTCGCTGGCGGCCACCCTGATGGCCTCGCACGAGGCCCGGCCCGGCGAGCCGCCCCTTGCCGCATCCGACAAGGCGAACGCAGCATCGCCCCACTGATCTCCGCCCCAATCGGAGCACCGGCACACCTTGCCGCCGCATCCTCCCGCAGCACGCGCCCGGATCGGGGCCGGTGCCGGTCGGCACGCGCGGGCGTGAGGCCGCATGCGCATGGCTGAGTTCGTGTCGACCGTCGACACGCCGGCATCGTCGCGATCACGGCGTCCCGTCGCGTGGTGGCCGCCGCGCTTGGGCCGGTCCGAGCGGGTCAGGTCGAGCGGCGTCGACGAACCTCCACTGCGTTCCGACATCTTCACTGCGGACCAGATGGCGCAGCACGGCAAGGCCCTGGCCGCGAGTCATGCTGTCGGTCCGCGCCGCGGGCCGGATCAACTGCTTCCCCGCCTGGCTTCGAATGAGGCGGCGCTCATTGGCGTCTGCCGGCTGCTCACCGCTGCGCTGACCGAGGGCCGGCGCATCGCGCCGGCCGGTGAATGGCTGCTCGACAACTTCTATCTCATCGAAGAGCAGATCCGCACCACGCGCCGCCACCTCCCACGCAACTACAGCCATGAGCTCCCGCGGCTCGGTCCGGGACCCGCCGTGGGCCGTCCGCGCGTGCAAGACCTCGCGCTGGAAGTAGTCGCGCATGGCGATGGGCGTGTGGATGCCGAAACACTGACGCGCTTCATTGTCGCTTACCAGACAGTGACGCCGCTCACGCTGGGCGAACTCTGGGCCATCCCGATCGTGCTGCGGCTGGCCGTCATCGAGAACCTCCGCCGCGTCGGGGTCCGAGTCGCCGCCGGGTGGACGGAGCGCGACCTTGCGGGGTCCTGGGCCGACCGCATGTCGGCGACGGCAGAGAGCGACCCGACGAATCTGATCCTGCTCGTCGCCGACATGGCCCGGTCGAATCCGCCGATGGTCAGCGCCTTCGTAGCGGAACTCACCCGACGGCTTCAGGGCCGGGGCTTGGCGCTCGCCCTTCCCCTAACCTGGATCGAGCAGCGGCTCTCGGAGTCCGGCGAGACCATCGACCAGATGGTGCATTCGGAGAACCAGCAGCAGGCGGCGGACCAGGTTTCCATCAGCAACAGCATCGGCAGCCTGCGGGTGCTGAGCGCTCTGGACTGGCGGGAGTTCGTCGAATCCGTCAGCACTGTGGAAGCCACGCTGCGCGAGGACCCAGGCAGCGTGTATCGCGGCATGGACTTCGGCACCCGCGACCGCTACCGCCATGCCGTCGAGGCCCTGGCGCGCCGCAGCGGGCTTTCGGAAGAACGTGTGGCCCGGCTGGCGGTCTCCCTCGCGCAGGGGGGCGAACGGGGCGGCGCCGAGGCCCCCGCGCAACACGTCGGCCACTACTTGGTGGGCGATGGGTTGCCCTCGCTCGAGCAGGCGACCGGCACACGCGTACCGCGTCTGCTCGCCTGGCGGCGCGCCGCGGGAGCAATGACGCTGCTGCCGTTTCTCGGGAGCATCGGGCTGCTCAGTTTGGGTTTCACCTGGCTGCTGACGGCCGTGTGGCAGATCACTGGTCCTGCCAGCTGGACGGTCTGGCCAGTCGCCGTCCTGGCAGTGCTTGCCGGGAGCCAACCGGCGGTGAGTCTGGTCAACTGGATCGCAACCCTGCTGGTCACCCCGTGGGTGCTGCCGCGGATGGACTTCGAGCGCGGCATTCCCCGCGAGGCGCGCACGCTCGTAGTGGTGCCGACGATGCTCACGGGGCACGGCGAGCTCGAAGCGCTCATCGAGGCGCTGGAAGTCCGCTTCCTTGCCAACCGCGATCCGTCGCTGCACTTTGGCCTGCTGACCGACTTCGGCGATGCCGGAACGGAGCACCGCCCTGGGGATGCCGCGCTCATCGAGGCGGCCGCGGCCAAGGTCGGGGCGCTCAACCGCCAGTATGGCGCCAACGCGCAGCCGGGCGACGGCCTGCCCTTCTGCCTGTTCCATCGCGCCCGCTGCTGGAATCCCCGGGAGCGGCTTTGGATGGGGCACGAGCGCAAGCGGGGGAAGCTCGCGGCGCTGAACGCCCTGCTGCGCTCCGACGGGCCCCCAGCGTCGTCCGGGTTCTCCGTGGTCATCGGGGATGTGGGCGTGCTCTCGCAGGTCCGCTTCGTGATCACGCTGGACACGGACACGCAATTGCCGCGCGATGCGGCGCGTCAGCTGATCGGGGCCATGTCCCACCCTCTGAACCGCCCACGGTACGACCCGGACCGCGGGCGCGTCACCGCGGGCTACGGCATTCTCCAGCCCCGCGTGTCCGTCGCCCTGCCCGGGACCAACCGGTCGCGCTACGCGCAGTTGCGGGGCGGTGAAGCGGGCATCGACCCTTACACGCGCGCGGTATCCGACGTGTATCAGGACCTGTTCGGCGAAGGGTCCTTCATTGGCAAGGGCATCTACGACGTCGACGCGTTCGAGCAGGCGCTGGGCGGTCGCCTTCCGGAAAACAGCATCCTCAGCCACGACCTGCTCGAAGGCTGCCATGCACGGTCCGGCCTCGTGACCGACGTCCAGGTGGTGGAGGCATTTCCGGCGCGCTACGACATGGACGTGGCCCGGCGTCACCGGTGGATCCGCGGCGACTGGCAACTGGCCGGATGGCTCCTGCCCCGGGTGCGGTGCTTGCGCGGCACACCCACCGCTGCCGCGGCGAGCGCGCGGGCGCGCAATCCCCTGTCGGCGCTCTCGCGGTGGAAGCTCATCGACAACCTGCGCCGCAGTCTCGTCCCGGTCTCGACCCTCTCGCTGCTGCTGGCCGGATGGATTCTGCTCCCGTCCGCCTGGGCCTGGACCGGTGTCATGGTGGGGCTCCTCCTGCTGGTGCCCGCCTGTTCGACCCTGGTCGAGATCGTCCGGAAGCCCGGCGACCGGCTCGTCAGCCAGCACGTCCGGGCGTGGCGCCGCACCGCCGGTCGCCGTGTCGCCCAGATCGCGTTCGAACTTGCCTGTCTGCCCCACGAAGCCTGGTACAGCCTCGACGCCATCCTCCGGACCACTTGGCGCATGCACGTGAGCCGGCGCCGGCTGCTCGAATGGAAGCCGTCCGCCACGGCAGAGCGGGAAGCGCTGCGCCCCGAGGCCGGCACACTCCTGTCGAGTGTGCGGCTCATGTGGATCGCCCCGGCCCTGTCGGCTGCCGTCGCGGTCCGTCTCGGTCACACGGCACCCTCAGTGCTCGCTGCGGCGGCGCCCCTCCTTCTGCTCTGGTTCGCCGCGCCCGCCGCCGCATGGTGGCTCGGTCGTCCCCTGCCACGCGACCGCGCAGGGCTCACGTCCTCCCAGGTGCGTTTCCTGCGCCTCGTCGCGCGGCGCACGTGGGCCTATTTCGACACACTGGTCGGTCCGGATGACCACTGGCTGCCGCCCGACAACCATCAGGAGTACCGCGTGGCGTCCGTGGCGCACCGCACCTCGCCGACAAACATGGGACTGTCGCTTCTTGCGACCCTGTCCGCCTTCGACTTCGGCTATCTGCATTCCGGACACCTGGTCGAGCGGACCGCGAACACGCTGACCACCATGGAGCGGCTGGCCCGGCACCGCGGACATTTCTATAACTGGTACGACACGCGCACGCTGGAGCCGATGGCGCCGCTGTACGTCTCGACGGTGGACAGCGGTAACCTCGCCGGCCACCTGCTCACGCTCCGCGCCGGGCTGCTGGAGATCGGGGACACCCCCATGGTCGTAATGGCGCTGTTCGATGGCCTGCGGGACACGCTCGCCGTGCTTGCGAGCGAGGCCCCGACGCCGGCCGCCTCGGCGGCAATGCAGGCCTTCGAGAACGCCCTGCCCCGGGAGGTGGTTCCCGCCACGCTCGGAAGCGCGTCGACACTGCTGCTCGCGCTGACCGCCCACGCCGCGGCGATAGTCGCGAAGCTGGCTCCGCCCCACGCGCTCGAGGCAGGAGCACCGGACGGCAAGGCGCTCGCGTGGGCGCTCGCGCTGCAGGGCCAGTGTCAGGCTGCGCTGACCGACCTGACGTTTCTCGCGCCGTGGCTGCGGCTCCCGCCGGCCCCGTGCGGACTGGAGGCCTTCGCAGAGCTTTGCGCCATGCCGACACTGCGGGCGTTCTCGACCCTGGACGAAGCCTGTTCTCGCGATCTGGGCAAGCGCCTGGGCATCGGCACAACCCCGCACCAGCATGCGTGGCTCACCGAGTTGCAGCAGAGCCTGGCGGAAGGCTGCGGCCGCGCCCGGGAGCGGCTCGCCGCTCTGGCGCGGCTGGCGAGCCGGGCGGCTGACCTCGCGTGGATGGATCACGAATTTCTTTACGACCGCTCGCGTCATCTGCTCGCGATCGGCTACAACGTGACTGAACGGCGCCTCGACCCGGGCTACTACGATCTGCTGGCCTCGGAGGCGCGTCTGGGCTGCTTCGTCGCCATCGCCCAGGGACAACTCCCCCAGGAGAGCTGGTTCGCGCTCGGGAGGCTCCTTGCCGTCGCGGGGACGGAACCACTGCTGCTCTCCTGGAGCGGCTCCATGTTCGAGTACCTCATGCCGATGCTGGTGATGCCCTGCGACGCCAGCACACTGCTGGATCAGACGACGCGGGCCGCCGTTGCGCGGCAGATCGAGTACGGACGTCAGGTCGACAGACCCTGGGGCATCTCGGAATGCGGCTATAACGCGGTCGACGTCCACTTCAATTACCAGTACCGCGCATTCGGCGTGCCAGGCCTCGGGCTGAAGCGGGGGCTCTCCGAGGATCTCGTCGTGACGCCCTACGCCTCGGCGCTGGCCCTGATGGTCTCGCCCGCTGCCGCCTGCGAGAACCTGCAGCGGCTGGCCGCGGACGGCATGGTCGGACGCTTCGGTTTCTACGAGGCGCTGGACTACACGCCATCCCGGCAGCGCCGCGGAGAGTCGCGCACGATCGTGCGGGCCTTCATGGCGCACCACCAGGGCATGAGCCTGCTCGCAATCGAGGCCATGGTGCTTGCCCACCCCATGCGCCGGCGTTTCGAGTCCGAGCGCCTGTTCCAGGCGGTCATGCTGCTCCTGCACGAGCGGGTGCCCAAGGCCACGGAGCTGTTTCCCCACACGGCGAGGCGGTTCGACGCCCGGCCGACCCTGGACGCAGTGGCGCTGCCGGTTCGCACGTTCACGCACCCGGACACGCCCGTCCCGGAAGTCCAGCTCCTGTCGAACGGCCGCTATCACGTGATGGTCACGCAGGCAGGCGGAGGCTACAGCCGCTGGAAGGATCTCGCGGTCACGCGCTGGCAGGAGGACGTCACCTGTGACGATCGCGGCGCCTTCTGCTACGTGCGCGATCGCACCAGCGGGGAGTTCTGGTCGACGGCCTTCCAGCCGACGCCGCGCCGACCCGAGAGCTTCGAGGCCGCCTTCTCGGAGGGTCGCGCGGAATTCCGCCGTCGCGACATTGCGGTCGGGGGCGACGGAGACTTCGAGACCCACACCGAGCTCGTCGTCTCCCCGGAGGACGATATCGAGCTGCGGCGGGTACGCATCACGAACCGGTCGCGGCGCCGTGCAGAGATCGACGTCACAAGCTACGCGGAGGTGGTCATCGCTCCGCAGGCCTCCGACTCGCTGCACCCCGCCTTCAGCAACCTCTTCGTGCAGACCGAGATCGTGCGGGATCGCCATGCGCTTCTGTGCACACGTCGTCCCCGTTCGCGGGACGAGACATCGCCCTGGATGCTTCACCTCATGGCAGTGCACGACGCCGAGGCGGGCGAGGTTTCCTACGAAACCGACCGCCTGCGCTTCCTCGGCCGCGGGCAGCGTCCGGAGGCGCCGCGCGCGATGGCGGGCGACGCGCCCCTCTCCGGCACCGAGGGTGCCGTGCTCGATCCGATC
>JBIPNU010000087.1:0-7521 GCA_044370615.1 Burkholderiales bacterium | reverse complement strand
CGCGTGGCGATCGGCGGAAACCTGCGGCTGGACGCGCTGGAGCCCTGTTTCACACCCGAGGCGCTGGCCGAGGCCAGCGCGCGCCGCGAGCCCGCGCTCGACCATCCGCAGGGTGCCGAGCTGTGGACGCTGTGGGCGTTCGCGCAACGCCTGCTCACCGCCCGTGGCAAGCAGCCCGAGGCCCCCGGCCGGGTCGAATACACGTTCATCGTCGAGGACGGTCGTGTTCGCCTGCGGCCGCGTCCGCGCGGCTCGCCGCTCGACACGCTGGTCGCCGAACTCATGATCTTCGCCAACAGCCGCTGGGGGGGCGACCTCGCCCAGGCGAAGGTTCCCGCGATCTATCGCGCGCAGGCGGGTGGCAAGGTGCACATGACCACCGTTCCCGCGCCGCACCAGGGGCTGGGCGTCGCCCACTACACCTGGGCGAGTTCACCGCTGCGACGGATGGTCGACCTGATCAACCAGCGCCAGATCATCGCCTGGGCGCGCGGCGAGCCACCGCCGCATGCGGCCGGCGGCGAGTCCCTGCTCGCAGCGATGCGCGCCTTCGAACTCGCCCATGACGCGTATTCGGAAGCGCAGCGGCAGATGGAGCGGTACTGGTCGCTGCGCTGGATCGAGCAGGAGTCCCTGGCCGAACTCGAAGGCGAGGTCGTTCGCGAAAACCTGGTGCGGCTCGACGGCGTGCCGGTGGTTGTACGGGTACCCTCGGTGCCGGAACTGCCCGCGGGCGCGCGCGTCCGGCTGTCGGTGGAGCGGATCGACCTGTTCACGCTCGACATCGCGCTGGCCTGGCGGCAGACCCTGGCGGATTGAGCGAGGCTGCGGGGCGCGGTTCGCCCGCGCCACGCCTGCCCGCCGCTGACCGGCGTCGCCCGGGCGCGGGGAGTCCATGGCCGCCGGCGGTCATTGGCTGCCGGCGGTGGCGGCAACCCCGCATCGCGCGGGCGCGCGCATGACTTTGCACGTGGGCTCGCCTAGAATCCGCGCCATGCCGACCCTGCCGCCGTCCGCGCACCCGGCCGCGCGCCGCCGCAGGCGACGCCACGGCGGCGCGTCCCGTCCGTGAACCTCGCTGCACCGCGCTACCTCGCGCCGGCGGCGCTGCTCGACGCGGCGCTGCTGCGTCCTGTGCCCGCCGCGCACCGCCTGCTGGCGGTGGCGCTGGCGCTGTCCACCGTCGCGCACGCGGCGCTGCTGGCGGTGAAGTTCGTCGACCCGCCGCGCCCGCGCGAAGGCGATCATGTGCAGGCGCTGGAGGTGGTGCTCGTGAACGCGCGCACCCGCCAGGCGCCGCGCAAGGCCGACGCGCTCGCGCAGAGCAATCTCGACGGGGGCGGCAATACCGACGCCGAGCGTCGCGCGAAGAGTCCGTTGCCGGCGTCCTCGCGCGGGGTCGAGACGCCCGATCCGGTGGCCACCGCGCAGGCGCGCGCGGCGCAGGCCGAGGCCGAGGTGCAGCGGCTGCTCACCCAGGCCCAGGGAAAGGGCGTCGTCGAGAGCCGCGACTCGCCGTCGACGCGAGACCCGACCCGCACGCCGGGGGCGCCAGCCGCCTCCACCGGGGCGGCCGAACTGGCTGCGCGCAGCCTCGAGATGGCGCGGCTGCAGGCGCAGATCGCGCAGAGCTGGGACGCCTACCAGCAGCGGCCGCGGCGTCAGTTCGTTGGCGCGCGCACCCAGGAGTACCGGTTCGCGCGCTATGTCGAGGACTGGCGGGCGAAGATCGAGCGGGTGGGCAACCTCAACTATCCGGATGAAGCCCGCCGCCAGCGGGTCTACGGCGCGCTGCTGCTGACCGTGTCGATCCGGCGCGACGGCACCGTGGATTCGATCGAGGTCAACCGCTCCTCGGGTTTCCGCGTGCTCGACCAGGCGGCGGTGCGGATCGTCGAACTGGCCGCGCCCTTCGCGCCGTTTCCGCCGGACATCGCGCGCGATACCGACGTGCTGTCGATCACCCGCACCTGGAGTTTCACCAGCGGTGACCAGTTCCAGACCCAGTGACGCGACGGTAACCCCCGGGCTTCCCGCGCCGGGGCCCGCGCCCGCGCGACCGCGCCCCGCCGCCGATTCCGTGAGTGTCCCCAGGCATGACCGCATCGTCTCCGCTTCCCAGCCCCTTCCCGGCGCATCCCGGTCGACCGGCCCCGGGCAATCCGCCGTCGCGCGCTGCGTGCCGGGCGGCGCTCGTCGGCGGGCGGCCGGGTGATGACGCACCCGAGCCTCCGCGCCCGAGACGCGTGCTGCGTGGCGCCGGTCGGCAGCGGGTGACGCGCGAGGGCACGCGGGGGCGATCGATCGCGCGCGTCGAGGGCGGGTGGCGGGCGGGCAGGCGATCGGGCGGCGAGGCCCGGCGCGGGGCGCTGCGATGAGCGATCGCTACGCCGTGTTCGGCCATCCGGTGGCGCACAGCCGCTCGCCGGAGATCCATGCCGAGTTCGCCCGGTTGACCGGGCAGGACATCCGCTACGAACGCATCCTGGCGCCGCTCGACGGATTCGCGACGGCAGTGGCCGCGTTTCGCGCGGCGGGCGGGCGCGGTGCCAACGTGACCCTCCCGTTCAAGCACGAAGCCTGCGCGCTCGCCTCGGAGATGACCGCGCGCGCGAGGGCGGCCGATGCGGTGAACACGCTGCGCTTCGACGGCGAGCGCGTGCTGGGCGACAACACCGACGGCGCCGGGCTGGTGCGCGACATCGAGTCCAACCTCGGGTTGTCGCTGCACGCTGCGCGCGTGCTGATGCTGGGTGCCGGAGGCGCGGCGGCCGGCGTCCTGCTGCCGCTGCTCGAGGCGGGCGTTGCCCGCCTGCACATCGCCAACCGCAGCCCGGCGCGCGCGCGGGCGCTGGCCGACCGGCATGCGGCTCACGGGCGCCCGGTGACCGGCGGCGGGCTGGACGACGACCTGCGCGATCCCTGGGACCTGGTGGTCAACGCCACCTCGGCAAGCCTCGCCGGCGAGTCGCCATCGCTCGCCGGTGTGGTCTTCGAGTCGGATGCGCTGTGCTACGACATGGTCTACGCGCCCGACCGGCAGGCCCCGCCCGGCCCCTTCCTGCAGGCCGCGCGTGCACGGGGGGCACGCATCGCCGAGGGCAGCGGCATGCTGATCGAGCAGGCGGCCGAATCGTTCGCGCTATGGCGCGGCGTGCGTCCCGACACCCGGGGGCTGCTCCTGGGCATGGCGCCTGCCTGGCGCGGTGGCCGCTGAGCGCGGCCGCGCCGACGCGCCCGTCGCCGTGCTGCGCTGGATCCGCAGGCTGCTGCTGCTTGCGCTGGGCGTGCTGCTCGCCTGGCAGCTGTGGCTCCTCGGGCACGTGCTGTACTGGGACTTCGCCAACCCGCGCGAGACCTCGTTCATGCGGATGCGGCTCGCCGAACTGCGCGAGCGCGACCCGGCGGCGCGCCTGCGGCACCAGTGGGTGCCCTACGACCGGATCTCGGTGCACCTGAAGCGGGCGGTGATCGTCGCCGAGGACGACAAGTTCGTCGACCACGAGGGCTTCGACTGGCAAGCGATCCAGAAGGCGCTGGAGCAGAACCTGCGGCTCCACGATCAGCCAGCAGCTCGCGAAGAACCTGTTCCTCTCCGATGCGCGCACGCCGGCGCGCAAGCTGCAGGAGGCGGCGATCACGCTGATGCTCGAACAGGCGATGTCCAAGCGCCGCATCCTCGAGGTCTACCTGAACGTGATCGAATGGGGCAACGGTGTGTTCGGTGCCGAGGCCGCCGCCCGGCACTACTTCGGCGTGAGCGCGGCCCAGCTCACCCCGGAGCAGGCCGCGCGGCTGGCGGCCATGGTGCCCAATCCGCGCTTCTACGATCGCAACCGCGGCAGCGCCTGGCTGGCTCGCTACACCGACATCATCCTGAGCCGCATGCCACGCGCGCAGTTGCCCTGATCCGGCAGGCCGCCGGGTCCGGGCATGCGCGCGGACCGGTCAGGTGCCGCCCGGTCGCGCGCGAACAGGTCACGGGCGAACAGGTCACCGGCGAACAGGCCACCGGCGAACAGGACACCGGCGAACAGGACACCGGCGAACAGGTCACCGGTGAACGGGTCGCGGGCGAAAGGGTAACTGGCGAGGGTTCACGGGCGAGGGTTCACGGGCGAGGGTTCACGGGCGAGGGTTCACGGGCGAGGGGACCACGCGCGAGGGGACCACGGGGAAGGGGAACACCGGCGAAGGGGACCACCGGCGAAGGGGACCACCGGCGAAGGGGCCACGCGCGAGGGGAGCTCGCGGGGCAGGATCGAGTGCTGCGCGAGGCGCGGATCGGCCCGCA
This sequence comes from Burkholderiales bacterium, assembly GCA_044370615.1. Lineage (GTDB taxonomy): Bacteria > Pseudomonadota > Gammaproteobacteria > Burkholderiales > CAIKXV01 > CAIKXV01. The sequence goes on along the minus strand of JBIPNU010000087.1, from coordinate 3,227 downwards.
CCGGGAGCGCGCCGTCCGCAGCGCCGCGGGGACAGTGCCTGCCGCGGCCTTCCCGATCGGAACCTCGCGCCGAGGCGGTGCCCGGGCGCAGGTGACCCCGGGCCCGCAGCGAGGCATCGGGCGGGCGCGTGCGGTCCGCAACGCGGTCCGGCGCGTGTCCTCGGGACGGCCCGTGCCTGGCGACTCGCCGGCGATGCCGATAGCCCGGGCCGGGGGTGGCGCATACAATCGCGCCACCAGCGACGTGGATGGGGCGGGACCGGCGATGGCCGAGATCGAAGAGCTGCGCAGCGTGCAGGACAGCCTGCAGCAGATCCAGGATCTGCTGCGGCGCCAGCGCGTGGTCGAATCGCTCGCCCGCCGCGAGGGCGAGGGGCGCAGCGGCGACCTGGTCGATCGCCAGCCGCTGGTCGACTCGCTCGTGCACAAGCGCAACGAGGCCGAACTGCAGGCACGGCTCGATGCGCTGCACCCGGCCGACGTCGCCACCCTGCTCGAGGCGCTGCCGCTCGACGACCGCCTGCGTGTCTGGCAGCTGGTCAAGGCCGACCGCGATGGCGAGATCCTGCTCGAGGTGTCGGACGCGGTCCGCGAATCGCTGATCGCCGACATGGACCGCGGCGAGCTGGTGGCGGCCACCGGCCAGCTCGACACCGACGAGATCGCCGACCTCGCGCCCGACCTGCCCGAGGAGGTCATCGCCGACGTGTTCCGGTCGCTGTCGGCCGAGGAGCGCGAGCAGCTGCGCGAGGCCCTGTCCTATCCCGAGGACAGCGTCGGTGGCCTGATGGACTTCGAGATGGTGACCATCCGGGAGGACGTCACCGTCGAGGTCGTGCTGCGCTACCTGCGGCGGCTGGACGAGTTGCCCGCCAGCACCGACAAGCTGTTCGTGGTCGACCGCAAGGGTATGCTGCGCGGCGTGCTGCGCCTGGACCGGCTGCTGCTCAACGAGCCGGAAGTCGAAGTGGCGACGCTGGTCGAGCGCAACGCGGTGAGTTTCCGCGCCGACGAGGATGCGCGCGACGCGGCCACCGCCTTCGAGCGCTACGACCTGCTGACCGCCCCGGTGATCGATGCGCAGGGCGAGGTGATCGGACGGCTCACCGTCGACGCGGTGGTGGACTACATCCGCGAGGCCTCCGAGGCCGAACGCCTGAAGGCGAGCGGCCTGCGCGAGGAGGAGGACCTGTTCGCGCCGGTGTGGGACAGCCTGAAGAACCGCTGGACCTGGCTTGCGATCAACCTCGTCACCGCCTTCATCGCCTCGCGGGTGATCGGCGCCTTCGAGACGTCCATCGAGAAGCTGGTCGCCCTCGCCGCGCTGATGCCGATCGTCGCCGGCATCGGGGGCAATGCCGGCAACCAGACGATCACGATGATCGTGCGCGCGCTCGCGCTGGGCCAGATCGGCGCGGACAGCGCGCGCAAGCTGTTCGCCAAGGAGATCGCGATCGCGCTGATCAACGGCCTGGTCTGGGGCAGCATCGTCGGCATCGTCGCCTTCGTGCTCTACGGCAACGCCGCGCTCTCCGCGGTGATGGTGGCGGCGATGACGCTCAACCTGCTGCTCGCCGCGCTCGCAGGCGTGCTCATTCCGCTTGCCCGGCGGTGGCTGCAGCGCGACCCCGCGGTGGGCTCATCGGTACTGATCACCGCGCTCACCGACAGCGGCGGCTTCTTCATCTTCCTCGGGCTCGCCACGCTGTTCCTGGTCTGAGCGAGGCCGGGCCGCCGGCAGCGGCGGCGAGATCGCGGCCGGCGGCGAGGCGGGCGACACGCAGGGCGAGGGGCGCACGCGGGCGCGCGCCGGCGAGGACGCGGGGCGGACGTCCGGGCGGGCGGCGCGCAGGGCGAGGGGCGCACGCGCGGCGGACGTCCGGGCGGGCGACACGCATGGCGGGGGCGGACGCGGGGCATGAGGCCGCGCCCTGGGCGCGGCCTCCCTACAATGACCGGTCCAGAGGAGCATCCCGATGATCATCCGCCGTCCGTCCGACATCCCCGCCTCGGAGATCACGCCCCCCGAGGTCTACGCCGCCCGGCGCCGGCTCATGGCGGGCGCCGGCGCGCTCGCGCTGGGTGCGGGCCTCGCGCCCGAGGCGGCGGCACAGTCGCGGGTCAGGCTCGAGTCGGTGCGCCCGTGGCCGGGCAGCACGAAAGAGCCGCAGAACACCTTCGAGCAGATCACCTCGTACTCGAACTTCTACGAGTTCGGCCTGGACAAGGGCGATCCGCTGCGCAATTCCAAGGCGTTTCGCACCCGTCCGTGGACGGTCGCCGTCGAGGGCGAGGTACGGCGCCCGCGCTCCTTCACCATCGAGGAGCTGCTCAAGCTCGCCCCGATCGAGGAGCGCGTCTATCGCCTGCGCTGCGTCGAAGCGTGGTCGATGGTGATCCCCTGGGCGGGCTATCCGCTGGCTGAACTCATCCGCCAGGTCGAGCCGACCGGCAACGCGAAGTTCGTCGAGTTCCATACCCTGCTCGATCCGCGTCAGATGCCCGGGCAGCGCGACCCGGTGATCCAGTGGCCCTACGTCGAAGGCCTGCGGCTGGACGAGGCGATGCACCCGCTTACCCTGCTCACGCTGGGGCTGTACGGTGAACTGCTCCCCAACCCGAACGGCGCGCCGGTGCGCCTGGTCGTGCCGTGGAAGTACGGGTTCAAGAGCGGCAAGTCGATCGTGCGCATCCGGTTCGTCGAACGCATGCCGACGACCGCGTGGATGCGCTCGGCGCCCCACGAGTACGGGTTCTTCGCCAACGTGAACCCGGCGGTGGATCACCCGCGCTGGAGCCAGGCTCGAGAGCGCAGGATCGGCGAGTTGCGCAAGCGCGAGACGCTGCCGTTCAACGGCTACGGCGAGCAGGTGGCGAGCCTGTACGCCGGCATGGACCTGCGCAAGTTCTACTGACGCGGCGGGCGCGGCCTGCGCCCGCTTCAGTCCGGCCCGCGGCCAGTCCGGTCCCTGCTGTGCGCGGATCGGCTCGGCCCGCGCCCGGCCCGCGACCCGCCCGGTCGAGCGTTCGTGCGCATCGGCTCGCCCTGCGCCTGAGTCGGCCGGGCGCGCGCCGGGTATCGTGCCCGGCCACGACCGGATAGGCCGGGTCTGCGCCGGGCCCGGATCGTTCGTGCGCGCGGCGGCGAGCGTGCCGCGCCGTCGCGTCCGTGGGCGTCCGCGTCACCGGTAACCGCTCCCATGCCCCAGTTGCAGCGCGCGCTGGCG
>JBIPNU010000456.1:0-2949 GCA_044370615.1 Burkholderiales bacterium | reverse complement strand
GCCCATGCGCATCGCGCCGAAGAAGATCTCCAGGAACTCGCTGCGGTTGCCCACGATCATGCCGACCCGCTCACCCGGTTCCACCCCGCGGGCAGCGAGCAGCGCGGCGACCCGATCGGCGCGCTCATCGAGCTGCGCGTAGGTGATCGGCCGCTCGACGCCTCCGTGCAGGTCGAAGATCGCGGTCTTGTCCGGATACTGGCGGACCGACTCGGCGAAGAAGTAGCCGAGGTTGCCGGCGCGGCGCCCGGCGGCGGAGGTCGATGTCGTCATGGGTTCGCGGGGGGCTGGGCGCCAAGGTGGCGGGCAATCATCCAGGCGTACACGCGGGCTGCGTCGTACACCCGGTCCACCGAGGCCATGTCGTCGTCGGTGTGGGCCAGCGACTGCTCGCCCGCTCCGAAGTTGGCGGTGGGGATGCCCACGTGGTTGAGAAAACCCTGGTCGTGCGCCGACTGTCCGTAGAACGCCCGCGGCGCGCGGCCGAGCATCGCCTCGCATCCCTCGCGCACGAGGCGGGCGGGCAGGGCGTCCTCGTCGATCAGGCTCGGGTACATGTACGCGCCCGGGTCGAGCTGGAAGGTGCACGCCCCGCCGGAGACCGGGTCGCGCCACTGCTCGAAGCACTCGCTCGCCACCCGCTCGATCGCTGCCAGCGCCGCCTGCGGGTCGTCGCCGGGCAGCAGGCGCTGGTCCAGTCGGAGCACGCAGCGGTCCTGGACCGTGTGGGTCGACTGCGGATGGCTCTCGATGCCGTTGCAGGTGAGCCACGCGACGCCCATGCCGGGGTGGCTGCGCGGAGCGGGCAGCGCCGCGAGCCGGGCAAGCAGCGCCATCGCGCCGCTGATCGCATTCACCCCCTCGTGGGGACGGCTGGAGTGGCTGGCCCGCCCGCGCACGGTGATCGACAGATCGACCCGTCCGCGATTGCCCAGCTGCAGTTCGAGGGCATTGCCGTAGACGAAGGCGGCCTCGGCGCGCACGCCCTCGACCTCGACCACGTGCCGGATCGCATCCGCCTTGCCGGTTTCGCCGGAGACCAGGCACAGGAAGACCAGCCGGCCGCGCAGCGCGACGCCCGCGTCGCGCACCGCCTCGATCGCGTGCAGCACCGCCGCGAGCGTGCCCTTCTGTTCGCTCGCCCCCTTGCCGCGCACGGCCTTCCCGGGCAGCCCCCAGGGCGTGCCGTCGACCACGTTCGCGTCGTAGGGGTCGGGCATGGTCGACGCCGGCTGGTTCATCGCGTGCATCACCAGCATCAGCGAGGGCTGCGCATCGGGCGCGCCGCGCTCGGCGATCAGGTTGCCCATCGCATCCTCGCGCACCCGGTCGAAGCCGAGCCCGGCCATGTGCGGCACCAGCGCGGCGCGGATGAACGCGCGCAGCTGCGGCTCGTCCTCGAGCAGCGCGGTCTGCGGACTGGGCACGCGCACCAGCGCGCGCAGCCACTCGCAGGCCCGCTCGCGCGACAGCGCCGGCTCCAGCCGCGTCGCCAGCGCATCCCCCCCCGGATCGTCCTTCCGCTCCATCGCCGCCCCCTTCCACCGCGCAGCCGATATAGTGCAGGCAGGCGCCCCCGCCGTCCATGCGCCCACCCCGCCGCTGCCGGAGACCCAGGCGTGAGTTCAGTGCTGATCCGCAACGCCGCCGTGCTCACGCTCGACCGCACCGATCGCTGGCTCGAGCGCGGCGACATCCTGGTCGAGTCCGGTCGCATCCGCTCGATCGGCGAGCCGGGCGCCAGCCCGCCCCCGACGGCCGACCGGGTCATCGAAGCCGAGGGCATGCTCGCCGCGCCGGGGCTGGTGAACGCGCACACGCACTCGCCCGGGGCACCGCTCGGCGGCACGATGGACACCGAGAGCCACCCGGCCTTCATGTGGCTCAACCAGGCCGACACCAGCGGACGCTCCCCGCGCGAGGTGTACGTGAGCGCGATGCTCAACGCCACGCAGATGCTGCTCTCGGGGATCACCTCGGCGATCGACCACTTCCCGGCGCAGAACTTCGGGCCGGAAGACATCGAGGCCGCGGCGCAGGCCTATCGCGACAGCGGCATGCGCATGCTGCTCGCGGTGCGAATCTTCGACGACACCTTCGGCGACATCTTCCCGCCGGACACCCGGCTGCCGCCGGATGTCGAGCGCGAGCTCGCCCGGCTCGCGCCGCTGCCGCCGATGCCGCTTGCCCGCATCCGCGAACTCACCGAGGCGGCGATCCTGCGCCACCACGACCCGTCCGGTCGCCTCACGGTCTGCCCGGCGCCGACCAACCCTGCGCGCTGTACAGACGCCCTGCTCGAGCTCACCCGCGAACTCGCGCAGCGCCACGACACCGCGGTGCACATCCACCTGCTCGAGTCGCGCATCCAGACCCGGCTCGCGCTCGAGCGCCACGGCTGCACCATGGTCGAACACCTCGAGCGCATCGGGCTGCTCGACGACCGGCTGTCCTGCGCGCACACGATCTGGATCGACGACCCGGACATCGAGCGCATGGCGCGCAGCGGTGCGATCGCCGTCCACAACCCGGAGAGCAACCTGAAGCTGGGAACCGGGCTGTCGCCGGTGACGCGGATGCTCGCCGCGGGCGTCACCGTCGCGCTGGGCACCGACGGGTCGGTCACCAACGACAACGTGCAGCTGCACGAAGCGATGCGGCTGGCCGCCACGCTCGGCCGGGTGGCCGAGCCGGACCGTCGCCGCTGGATCACCGCGCGCCAGGCACTCGCCATGGCGACCGCCGGCGGCGCGCGTGCGATGCGCGTGCCCGACATCGGCCGGCTCGAGGAGGGTTGCCGCGCGGACATCGTGCTCTACGACCTCCACACGCCGGTGTGGACGCCGTTCAACGACCCGGTCCGCCAGCTGGTCTACGCGGAGACCGGCAGCTCGGTGCGCACCGTGCTGGTCGACGGCGAGGTCGTGGTCGAGGGCGGTCGCGTGGTGG
>JBIPNU010000254.1:0-4568 GCA_044370615.1 Burkholderiales bacterium | reverse complement strand
GCCTTCGACGCCGAGGCGCTGCTGCGCGAGGCGCGGCCGATGCTGCGCGCGATCCGCGAGCGCAACGGCGACCTGTATCGTCTCGCGCAGCGCATGGGCGAGCTGTTTCCCTGAGCGCCGGACCGCGCCGGTCCTGCCCCATCACCCACGAACGGAGCCTTTCATGCCCGACTACACGCCGCACTTCAAGCTCACCCACGAGGGCGCCATGCGCATGATCACCGCCGGCATGGCGCGCGCGAGCGCGATGGGGCAGGACCAGTGCATCACCGTGGTCGACGACGGCGGCCACCTGCTGGCATTCGTCCGGATGGACGGCGCGCGGGTGCTCTCCATCGAGACCTCGCGCAAGAAGGCGATGACCGCGGCCTCGAACCGGGTACCCACCGGTGGCATCGCCGCCGCGAACGAACTCAAGCTCGCGATCGCCAGCGAGGGCCGGATGACCAACCTGATGGGCGGCCTGCCGGTGATCGTCGAGGGCTGCGTGATCGGCGCGGTGGGCGTGGGCTCGGGCACCGGCGAGCAGGACCTCGAGGTCGCGCGGGCCGCGATCGCCGCGCTGCCGGGCGCGAAGCGCTTCGACTGACGCGCGGATCGGGCTCGCGCACACCCGGGGCGTCGACCCGGGCGCGAGGCGCGCCTGCACGCGGTGCCGAGGATCGCGCGAACCCGATCGGCGATGGGCAGCGCGAATGCCTTGCGCGCCGCGGCGCGCTTCGGCAGGCGACTGCCGCGACCGCCATGCCTGGCCCGAGCCCGCTCGCGGGCAGCGCCGGCGCCCCGGGTTCACAGGGCGCGGCCGCGCGCCCGCGCCCGACCGCAGGGATGACCCTACAGCGCGTCGATCGGCAGCTTCAGGTAGCGCACCCCGTTGTCCTCCGGCGCAGGCAGCTCGCCCGCGCGGATGTTCACCTGGATGGACGGCAGGATCAGCACCGGCATCGCCAGCGTGGCGTCGCGGGCGCTGCGCATCGCGACGAACGCCTCCTCGTCGATGCCGTCCCTCACGTGGATGTTCGCGGCGCGCTGCTCGCCCACCGTCACCTGCGGGCTGGCCGCACGGCCTGCCGGCGGGTAGTCGTGACACAGGTAGAGCCGGGTGTGCGCGGGCAGGCCGAGCAGGCGGCGCACCGACCGGTACAGGTCGCGCGCGCTGCCGCCGGGAAAGTCGCAGCGCGCGCTGCCCACGTCGGGCATGAAGAGCGTGTCGCCCACGAACACCGCGTCGCCCACCCGGTAGGCCATGTCGGCCGGCGTGTGGCCCGGCACGTGCAGCGCCTCGGCCTCCAGCCGACCGATCGCGAACCGCTCGCCCGGCGCGAACAGGTGGTCGAACTGCGAGCCGTCCACCGGAAACGCCGGGCCCAGGTTGAACACCTGCGCGAAGGTCGATCGCGATGCGCCCGCCCGCCCGCTCGCGCATCCAGCGCGCCGCGCTCAGGTGATCGGCGTGCGCGTGGGTCTCGAGAATCCACTGCACCGTCAGCCGCTGCGCGGCGACGTGGTCGAGCACGCGCTGCGCCGAGCCGGTGCCGGTGCGGCCCGACTTCGGGTCGAAGTCGAGCACCGGGTCGACGATCGCGCAGGCAGTGCCGGGCCCGTCGTGAATCACGTGGGTGAAGGTGCCGGTCACCGGGTCGTGAAAGGAGTCGACGCCGGGCGAGGGCGGGGCAGCGCGTTCGGTCATTCGGAGCCTCCTGTGCCTCGATGTCGGGGGCCGCGGGCGTCGCACGGGTCCAGTCCCGGGGAGCCGCAGGCGGCACAGTACCCGAATACGCTGGTCGACAGCGTGCTACGGGCCGGCAGGGCAAGCCGGGCGACCCCGCGGTCGCCTCCCCGGGCCAGCCCGATCCGCGCCAGTCCCGCCGCGATCCGCATCGCGCGATCGGGGCCGCACACGTGGCGCGCCCTCAGCCGACCGAACGCGCGCCAGCCGCGCGCGCCGGCTGCGGCAGCCCGGGGCGCCGGCCGGCGACGGCCACCGCCGACCCGCGTCGTTCGCCTTCGAGCCCGCGCCGTTCGCGCCCCGCCGTGCCGTGGCGCGCGCGCTCGGGCAGCAGGCGCATCGCATTGAGCACCACCACCAGCGAACTGGCCGACATCCCGACGGCTGCTACCCACGGGGTGACCCAGCCGGCGACCGCCAGCGGCACCGCCACGAGGTTGTAGGCCATCGCCCAGCCAAGGTTCTGCCGGATCACCGCCCGGGTTCGCCGCGCCACGCGCACCGCCTCGAGCAGGTCGAGCAGGCTCGCCCCGGGCGGGGCGAGCCACACCATGTCGGCGGCCGCCTGCGCAAGCGTGGTGCCGCTCGCCATCGCCACCGACACCTGCGCCTGGGCAAGCACGGGCGCATCGTTCACCCCGTCACCCAGCATCGCCACCACCGCGCCGCCTCGCTGCAGCGACCGCACCTGCTCGAGCTTGGCCTGCGGGTCGGCGGCCCCGATTGCATCGACCGGTGCGACCCCCACGCGTGAGGCCACCGCGACCACCGACTCCGGGTGATCCCCGGAGAGCAGGGTCACCCGCAGGCCGTCGGCCTGGAGTCCGCGAACGAAGGCCGCGGCATCGGGACGCAGCTCATCGGCCAGGGCAAACCACGCCACCGCCCCTCGCTCGTCGCCGAGCACCACGACCGTGTCGCCGGCGCGCATCGCCGAGAGCCCGATCACCTCGCCCGCGGCCGCACCGTCGGCCGGCGCGGCCGCGAACGCGACGCTGCCCAGCCGCCAGCGGCGCCCGTCGATCGTCGCCTCCACCCCCGCCCCGGCGACCGGTCGCACCGCGCTCGTCGCCGGTCGCCGCGTCGCTTCGCCGGCGAACGCCCGCAAGGCGGCAGCGACCGGATGGCTCGCGCGCTGCTCGAGCGCGCCGACCACCCGGAGCGCCTGCTCCGGCGTACAACGGTCGGCGGCCTCGGGCAGGCACTGCCAGTCGCGGACCTGCAGCCGGCCGGTGGTGAGGGTGCCGGTCTTGTCGAGCACGACGTGGGTGACGCGGGCGAGCGTTTCCACCGCGTGCGGTCGCGTGGGCAGCAGGCCGAGCCGGCACAGCCGGCCGGCGCCGGCGGCCAGCGCCGCCGGCGTGGCCAGCGACAGCGCGCAGGGACAGGTCACCACCAGCACCGCCACGCAGATCCACAGCGCTCGCGCGGGGTCGTGAAGCCCCCAGCCGATCGCGGTCGCCGCCGCCACCAGCAGCAGCCCGAGCACGAACTGCGAGGCGACGCGGTCGGCCAGGGCGGCCAGCGGCGGCCGCGCGGCCGAGGCCCGGTCGAGCATGCGCACGATCGCGGCGAGCGCTGTCGATTCGCCGACCTGCTCGACGCGCATCACCAGCGGCAGTTCGAGCGCGATCGAGCCACCGATGACCGGCTCGCCGGGTGCGCGCGTCACCGGGCGGCTCTCGCCGGTGAGCAGGGCCTCGTCCAGTTCGACGGCGGACTCGAGCACGCGGCCATCGGCAGGCACCCGTTCTCCGGGGCGCACCAGCAGCACGTCGCCGGCACGCAGCGAGGCGACCGGCACGTCCTCGACCTCGGCCGATCGCGGCCACGCGAGCATCCGCCGCGCACGTTCGGGGATCAGCCGGGCGAGTTCGTCGGTGGCCCTGGCAGCGCGCGATCGCACCTGCGCCTCGACGAAGCGCGCGGCGAGCAGCAGGAACACGAACATCGTCACCGAGTCGTAGTAGACCGGACCGTCGGCGATCACGGTGGCATGCAGGCTGGCCGCGAAGGCGACGGCGATGCCCAGGCTCACCGGCACGTCCATGCCCAGTCGGCGCGCGCACAGATCGCGCAGTGCGCCCCGGAACAGCGGCGCAGCCGAGTAGAGCAGCACCGGCAGCGTGAGCACCAGCCCGGCCCAGCGCATCAGGCTCTCGATCTCGGCGCTCATGTCGCCATCGGCAATCCACACCGGCACCGCGTACATCATCACCTGCATCATGCCCAGCCCGGCGATCGCGAGCCCCGCGAGGGCGCGGTCGCGCTCGCGCCGGTGCATCGCCTCGGCGCGCGAGGCGTCGAACGGATGCGCGCGATAGCCCACCGCCGCCACCGCCGCCATCACCCGCGACAGCGCCGCGCGCCCGGGGTGCCAGCGAACCCGCGCGCGCGCGGTGGAGTAGTTCACGTCGACGCCGCTCACCCCAGGCGCCGCGGCCAGCGAGCGTGCGACCAGCCAGGCGCAGGCCGCGCAGCGCAGGCCTTCGAGCAGCAGCGTCGCCTCGCACTCCCCGTCGGCGAGCGGCCGCACGAACGCCTGCTGGAACGACGGATCGTCGAAGGCTGCCAGCTCCGCGGGAACCGTTTGTGGCGGCGCAGGCGGCAAGGCGGCCCGGTGGATGTAGTAGCGCTCCAGACCGCCGTCGACGATCGCCTGCGCGACCGCGCGGCAGCCGTTGCAGCACAGCGGCCGCTCGACGCCGGCGAAGATCACCGGCGCAACCGGCTCGCCCTCCACCAGCGGCGCGCCGCAGTGGTAGCACGCCTGGGCGCACGCACTCACGGGTCGACGCGCCCGCAGGCAGCACGCCACGCGGTGCGGGCAACAGGGCGG
>JBIPNU010000086.1:0-7600 GCA_044370615.1 Burkholderiales bacterium | reverse complement strand
ACCCTCGCCGACGGGCAGGAGCGACCGCTCGCGCGGCGCGTGCTGCTGCCGGCGCAGTACGCCGCGCAGGGCATCGATCCCGAGGCGGGGGTGCGCCCCGGCGAGGAATTCTCGATCCGCCTGACGCTGGATACGACCGACCTTCGGCCGGTGGGCTACCGGCTCTACCTGTTCCATCCGTGAGGCCTGGCGTGGACGTCTGCCATATCGATGAAGCGCGACCGCGCCCGGCCCTGGAGGCTGGCGACGGTTGCAGGGCAGGGGCGGCCGCCCCGCGCGCAGCGGCAGCTCCCGCGCGTGGACCCTGCGCAGGGGCTGCCGCCCGGCGGCGGCGTGCGGGCGGTCGATCGGCGACCGCCGCCGCGTCGCGGGAGCGAGGGCGATGAGCGCGCCTGGTGATCTCGGCGAGGCAGGACGCGCGACGCGCGCGCCGCCGACCGAGTCGACCGCCGAGCCTCGCGGGTTCTCGTGGCTGGCCGACCTCGCGAGGCGACTCGGTCCGCTGCTCGCGCCCCATCGCGGCACCTTCGCGGTGATCGGGCTGCTGATCGCGGTCGAACTCGGCCTGCAGCTCTGGCAGCGCAAGGCCTTCGGCATCCTGATCGATGACGCCATCCTGAAGACCGACGTGCCGCTGCTGATCATGATCCTGATCGGGCTCGCGATCGCGGCCGTGGTCTCCGGCGCCGCCGCGCTCGGCCACGAGTTCCTGCATGCACGGCTGTGCGCGCGCATCCCGGCGCAGGTGCGCGCCACCCTGTATGACCACGTGCAGCACCTGCCGCTGTCGCGGGTGCGCACTTCGGTGCAGGGTGATCTCGTCACGCGGGTCACCTCGGATGCCGGCAGCGTCGAGCCGGCGCTCTGGTCGCTGGGCTACATCGCGGCCGCGCTGACCGGCGTGCTGATCTCCTCGGCGATGCTCCTGTGGACCGACTGGCGACTTGCGCTGCTCGGTCTCGCGCTGATGCCGCTCGCGCTGATCGGGCCGCGCTTCCTCACCCCGCGAGCCGCCGCCGAGAGCTATGCGGCCAAGACGGCGATCGGCCGACTGGCGACCTACCTGCAGGAGAACCTCGCCAACCAGGTGGTGCTGCGGGTGTTCGGCATGGCGGACACCGCGCGCGCGCGCTTCGACGCGCACAACGCGCGCATCACCGAAGCGTCGGCCCGCTACAACGTCTACTCGTATTTCAGTCATCGCGTGCCGTGGATCGCGATCGAACTGGTCGAGCTCGCGATCGTGGCCGCCGGCTGCGTGCTGGTCGTGCGCGGCGAAATGACGCCCGGCGGGCTGGTTGCCTTCTACCTGCTGTTCTCCAGCCTCGCGTCGCACACCTACAGCCTGACCACGTCGATTCCGGGGCTGATCGGCGCCTCGGCCGGCCTGCGGCGCATCGCCGAGCTGACCGATCAGCCGCGCGAGCCGGCCGATCCGCCGGCCGCGGCACAGGCGCCGCCACCCGATGCCGGCGCCGGCCTGGTCTTCGAGCAGGTGTCGTTTCGCCACGAGGGGGAGACGCGCGACGCGCTGGTCGACGCCAGCCTGACCGTCCCCGCCGGCGCCGTCACCGCCTTCGTCGGGGGCAGCGGGTCGGGCAAGAGCACGGCGCTCGCGCTGGCGCTCGGGCTGCAGCGCCCGCGCGAGGGGCGGGTGTGGCTCGGCGAGCAGGACCTCGCCACGCTGTCGCGGCGCGCGTACTGGCAGCAGACCTCGGTGGTATTTCAGGACAGCCTGCTGTTCCACGCGACGATCGCCGAGAACCTGCGCGCCGGCTGCCCCGACGCGGACGAGGCCGCGGTGCGCGCGGCGGCGCATGCCGCAGGGATCGACGGGTGGATCGACAGCCTGCCTCTGGGCTACGACACGATGGTTGCAGGCGACACCTGCTCGGGCGGCCAGCGCCAGCGGCTGGCGATCGCGCGCGCGCTGCTGCGCGGGCCGCGCCTGCTCGCGCTCGACGAGCCGGTGAGCGCGCTCGACCCGCCCACCGCCGAGGCGGTGATGGCAACGCTGCGCCAGGCGGGTGATGGGCGCACCGTGCTGCTGGTCACGCACCGGATGAGCGACGCGGCGCGCGCCGATCACGTCGTCGTGTTCGAGGCCGGGCGCGTGGTGGAGCAGGGGTCGCCGTCGCAGCTGCTCGCCGCTGGCGGCGCGTGGGCCGCGCTGTGCCGGCGGGAGGCGACCGGCGGCTGAGCAGTACTCGGCGGGTACCGGGACCGGGCGTGCTCGCGGCCCCTGCGGGGCCTCGCTCGAACGCGTGGCTTCGCAGGCAGCGACTGCGTGCGGTCAGCGGGGGCGCACCGTGACCGGGTCACCTGCGCGCAGTCGCGCGCCCGCGCCCGCGACGACGATCGCGTTCATGCCGAAGGTGATCCCGCCCAGGCGGGTATCCATCCGGTAGTCCTCCAGCACGTCGAGCGGATCGGGTCCCCGCTCGCCGGTCGACTGGTCGATGGAGGGCACGCCGCAGCGGGTACAGCCCTTCACCGGTCGGATCCGCGCCACGCCGATCTCGAGCGAGGACAGCGCGTCTTCCGCGAAGGGCGGAAGGCCTTCGATGACCAGGTTGGGTCGGAAGCGGTTCATCGGCAGCGCAGTGCGACCGGCCGCGGCGAGCCAGCGGTTGACCTGCGCGAGCGATGCGTGGCCTGCGACGAGCAGCGGGAATCCGTCGGGAAAGCGTACCGGCACCTGCGCGTCATCGGTCCACCGGGCCTCGGCATGTCGCGCCGCCGCCGGGTCGAAGCGCACCAGTCGCAACGCCCGCCCCAGCCGCGCGGACAGCCAGGCCGCGGCTGCATCGCCTTCGTCCAGGGCCGGACCGGTGTGCCGCCAGACGGTCACGGTACGCAGTGCGCGGGGGCGCGACGGCGCGAGTTCCACCTCCAGGGGGGGCGCGCCGGGCGCATCCAGGCGCAGCCAGCCCTCGTCGATCGAGGGCACGAGGCGGGCGAGCGCCGGCAGCGAGCGCTGGGTCTCGAAACGGCCGCTCGCGGCGTCGACGACCATCCACTCGCGGTCGCCCGCGCCGTGGTGCTCGAGCCCCGCCTCGCCCAGCGTGGCCTCGGCGAGCGTGATCCCGGCGCAGCCCTTGATCGGATAGAGGTGCAGCGAGGCGAGGGCAGGCATCGGGAGGCTCCGCAAGGTCAGCGGCCGGGCCGCGACGCTGTCATTATGCCATGCTGATCGTCACCGAACCCGAAGTCCAGTCGCTGCTCGCCGAGCCCGATGCCCATGCGGCCGCCGTGGCAGCCGTCGAAGCGGTGCTGCGCGAGGAAGCGTCGCGCCGCATCGTCCAGTTGCGTCGCATCACGATGACGCACCCGGATCATCCGGGCCACCTGCAGCACAACGTGCGCATTCTCCCGGCGATGGTGCCCGGCGCCGGGGTCGCGGCGGTGCGGGTGTATTCCGGCCATCAGGGCACCAACCAGTCGGAAGTGATCTGCCTGTTCGACTGGACGGACATGCGCATGGTGGCGATCGTCTCCGATCACGCGCTGCACCCGGTACGCACCGCGGCGCCGTTCGCGGTGGCGGCCAGGCACCTCGCGTTGCCCGGGCCGCTGGAGGTCGGGATCGTGGGAAGCGGTCGCTACGCGCGCAGCCTGCTGCAATCGGTGTGCGCGGTACGCGAGGTGAGCGGGGTGCGGGTATACAGCCGCGACCCGGCGAACGTGCGCCGGTTCCGCGACGCCATGACCGCGGTCACCGGGATCGCGGTTCGTGCCGCGCCGAGCGCGCGCGAGGCGGTCCGAGGCGCCGGGATCGCGATCCTCGCCACCTCGGGCAACCAGGTGGTGTTCACTGCCGAAAACCTCGAGCCCGGCATGCTCGTCCTGTCGCTCGCGCCGGGCGAGTTCGACCCGCGCACGCTGCTCGAGGCCCGGGTGGTGCTCTCCGCGCCCGACCAGGCGCTGGGCGACACGCCGCCCCGCCAGCCCTTCGCGACGCTGCTGGCGCAGGGCGCGTTCACCCGCGAGCACGTGGCCGCGGAACTCTGCGATGTCGTCGCCGGCACCGCGTGCGGACGCACGAGCGAGGCGGACTCGATCGTGTATGTCTGCCCCGGCATGGGCATCCTCGATGCGGCCATCGGCCGCTGGGTGCTCGATCGCGCGCGCGAGCGGGGGCTGGGCGTAGAGCTGCCAGTCGGCGAGGCGCTGCACGACTGACGCCCCGCGCGGTTCCGGAGCGCGGGCGGCTGCGCGGGTATCGACGGCTCCGCGTTCGGGCACCGAACGCCCGCCTGCCGTGGCAGGGCTTCACGGCCAGCGGGCCCTCGCGAACGACGCATGCGCGCGCTCGCCAGGTCACCGGAAGTCCAGTTGCCGACCGCCGAGCCCTCGAAAGCCGAGCCACTGCATGCGACGAGCGACCGCGAACGGCACGCGACGGCGCGCGCAGCCGCATGACCTCGCGCCGCGAACGGCCTCGCGTCGGCGCGGGTACCCCTCCCGGGGGCGCGCGAGACGCACGCGGGAGGTCTATTCGACCGACAGCTTCGCCGCGGCCACCGCCTTGCGCAGCCGGTCCCACTCGTCGCGGATCAGCTGGCCGAAGGCCTGCGGCGTGCTCGAGACCGCATCGGCCCCGGCGCGGGACATCTGCTCCTGGGTGCCAGGGTCCCTCAGCGCCTTGACCACCGCCTCGTTCAGTCGCTGCACCAGCGTCGCCGGGGTGCCTGCGGGCACCATCAGCCCGACCCAGCCGGTCGAGCGAAAGCCCGGGAGGGCTGCCTCGTCGAGCGTGGGGATGTCCGGCAGCTGCGACGTTCGCGCGCTACCCGCGGTGGCGAGCGCGCGCAGCTGTCCCGACCGGATGAAGGTCAGGGTGGCCGGCAGCGGCGTGATCGTGAACTGCGCCTCGCCGCTCACCACCGCGGCGACCGACGCGCCACCGCCCTTGTAGGGCACGTGCGTGGCGTCGGTGCTGCTGGCGAGGAGAAACTGGACACCGGCCAGGTGGCTCTGCGAGCCCGCCCCGGCGGAGGCCATCAGCCACTTGCCGGGGGAGGCCTTGAGCAGGGCGATCAGCTCGCGCGGCGACTTCGCGGGCAGCGACGGGTGCACGACGACCACGTTCTGGGTAACGCCGAACAGCGACACCGGCGCGAGATCGCGCAGCGGATCGAACGACAGTCGCTTCTGGATCAGTGGCGCGATGACCTGGGTGGCAGTCGCCGTGCCCAGCAGCGTATAGCCGTCCGGGGCAGCGCGCGCGGCGAGTTCCATGCCGACGATGCCGCCCGCGCCGGGGCGGTTGTCGACCACCACCTGCTGGCCGAGCAGTTCGGACAGCCGCAGCGCGACGATGCGCGAGAGCGTGTCGTTCGACGAGCCTGCGCCCTGCGGCACCAGCATGCGCAGCGGGCGTTGCGGCCAGTTCTGGGCGACTGCGGTCTGCGCAAGCGCCCCGCCGATCAGCAGGATCGCGACCTGTGCACGGATGGACAACGGCATCGGGCTCCTCCCGGGCGAATCGGCATCGGACCACGCGCGATCGGTGTAGCCGTGGCGGGGCTGTCGGTTGCGCGCGCGGGGCGAGTGCTCTAGTGTGATGGCCAGCTTAGCACGGGGCCCGCGCCCGGGAGACGCAGCGACATGGCACGCATCGGCTACATCGATCCCGACACGATCACCGACCCGCAGGTCCGCCACTGGCTGGATGCGGCGGTGCAGGCCGGCCGGCCCGGCCCCGAGAACCAGGCGATCCGCGCGCACCAGCCCGACGTGATGCGCTCGTTCACGACCACCCGCGAGCTGCTGTTCGACAACGGTGCCGGCGTGGTCGAGCACGACCTGAAGGAACTCACCCGCGCCTACATCGCCCACTCGATCGAGTGCGGTTACTGAAGCAATCAGGGAACCGCGCGGTCCGCGCGGGATGCCGACAGCCGGATGTCCGAGCTGATGTCCTACGAGGCGTCGTCGCGGTTCACGCCGCGCGAAAAGCTCGCGCTGCGCTACTGCGACGCGATCATGTACGACCCGGCGCAGGCCGATGACGCGATGTGGGCGGCGCTGCGCGCCGAGTTCACCGAGCCGCAGCTGGTCGAGCTGGGCTACTGGATCGGCTTTACCTTCGGGGGCCAGCGCTGGCTGAAGACGCTGGGCGCGAAACAGGGGGAGTACGCCGCGTCGCTGCAGGCGCGCGGCAAGGCCACGGGCTGAACCCCGGGGGTTATCGGTTCTCGCGGACTCCGCGTGAACCGATCGCGCGCGGCCGTGCCGTCCCTCGTCCTCCAGTTCGCGCCCTCGGCTGCGCCTGCAGCCTGCCAGGATGTGGCGCCACCGCGGCGCGGTCGCGGATGCGCCGTGCGTCCGCGTGGGAGCGCGCGGCGCGCAGACGACAGGCTTGCGTGCGGCCGCGGCCAGCCGATCAGCGTACTGCGCCGATCGCGCGCGCCACCGCGTCGCCCATGTCCTGCGTGCGGGCCTGTCCCCCGAGGTCGGGCGTGAGCGTGGTGGCCTGCGCGATCACGCGCTCCATCGCGCGCTCGACCAGCAGTCCTGCCTGTGCCGCGCGGGGCGCGGCGTGGCGCCGGGCCAGCCAGGCGAACAGCAGCCGACCGGACATGATCATCGCGTACGGGTTGGCGATGCCGCGCCCGGCGATGTCCGGCGCCGAGCCGTGGGTGGCCTGCGCCATGGCCAGCGTCTCGCTCGCGTTGACGCCGGGTGCCATCCCCAGCCCGCCGATCAGGCCAGCCGCCTCGTCGGTGAGGATGTCGCCGTACAGGTTGGTGGTGACGATGGTGTCGTACTGCTGGGGCTTCATCACCAGGCGCATCGCGAAGGTGTCGACGATCACCTCCTCGAATTCCACGTCGGGGTAGCGCTGCGCCACCTCGCGACACTGAGCGGCGAAGAGACCGTCGCCGTAGCGGTACACCGTGTTCTTGTGCACGGCGGTCACCTTGCGACGCGGCCGCTCGCGCGCCGCCTCGAAGGCGGCTTCGGCGATCAGCTGGCTCTTTTGCGCGGTGGTCACGCAGATCCCGATGGCGGTGGTTTCGGTAGGCATGAACTCGCCGTAGCCGCGGAAGAGGTTGCCGTCGGTCTTGAAGCCTTCGGTGGTCTCGCGCAGGAACAGCAGGTCGATATCCTTGTGCAGCGACGGCAGGTTCGGATAGGAGCGGAACGGCTTGTAGTTCGCGAACAGGCCGAAATGGGTGCGGAACAGCGGGTGCGGATTGAGCCAGGTCGGATCGCCCTTCGGGTATTCCCGGTGTCCGATCGGGCCGAGTACCCAGCCGTCGAGCCCGCCCAGCGTCTCGAGCGTGCCAGGGGGAACCGTGTGGCCTGCGGCCGCGTGGCCGGCCCGCGAGATCGGCAGGCTCTGCCAGTCGATCGCAAGCCCGGTGGCAGCCGCAGCCTCCCGCATCACCTTCACGCACTCGGGCACGACCTCGGGTCCGATGTCGTCGCCCTCCAGGATCGCCAGTCGCAGCATCATGGAGCCTTTTATCCGAGGCGTCGCGCCTGTCGGTACGCGACGCGGGGTTGGCGGCCACGGCCGGGATGGCCGTGACGCGCGGGAAGCACATCATCGCGCCAGATCGCCCCCGTGCGGGCGCTCGTGCGTCGAGGC
>JBIPNU010000085.1:0-7605 GCA_044370615.1 Burkholderiales bacterium | reverse complement strand
CCGCCGCTGCGCCCGGAGCCCCGGCCCCGGCGCCCGCGCCCGCGCCCGAGAAGAAGTAAACCTTCCTCTCGCAACCCTGGAAAAACCGGCCTTCGGGCCGGTTTTTTCGTTTCAAGGACCGTGCAGGCGCGCCGCGCGCCACCGGAGGGACCGCGAAACCCGCCGGCTGGTCACGCTCGATGGCCCGCCGAGCTGCGACCCGCGCTGTCGACCGCGCTCAGGCGACCTGTCGCCAGCCGATCCCCTCGTCGCTTGCCACCTCCACGTCATCGCAGGCACAGCCGAGTGCCCCGGCGAGCGCCGCGCGCGCGAGGTGCGGGGTATTGTTCGTCAGCGACAGGTGAGCGGCAACCACGTGGCGCAGCCGAGGGCCGGCCACGGTCGCCAGGAACGCGGCCGACGCCGCGTTCGACAGGTGGCCGAAGGCTCCTCCGACCCGCTGCTTCAGGAAGTCCGGATACGGGCCGCGCGAGAGCATCTGCGAATCGTGGTTCGCTTCGAGGACCAGCGCGTCGAGATCCGCGCAGGCGGCGGCGAGGTGCGGCGTGCCCGAGCCCAGATCGGTGACGATCGCCATCCGGGCTCGTCCGTCGTCGAACACGTACTGCACGGGCTCGCGCGCGTCATGCGGCACCGGCACCGGCCGCACACCGAGCGCGCCGATGACCACCGTCCGATCGGCCGCGACCTCCACCAGCCGCTCGGCCGGCAGGGCGAGCGCCGCGCCGCTCGCGCGGAGGGTGCCCCAGGTGGCGTACACGGGGGCGAGTCCCCGCCGCACGAAGGGCAGCACCGCACCCACGTGATCGTCGTGCTCGTGGGTGATCAGCACCGCGGCGATCGATTCGGGTTCGATCTCCGCCGCCTGCAGGCGCGCGCGCAGTCTGCGCGGAGCGACGCCGCAGTCGACCAGCACGCGCGTCGTGCCGGATTCGACCACCCACGCATTGCCGGTGCTGCCACTGCCCAGCGAGCAGAAGCGCACCGGCCGCGTTCCTAGCGCAACTGCTCGTGCAGCAGCCCGAGGATGCGCTGTGCGGTCTCCGAGCGATCGATGCTGCCGTCGACACCGAGCACGCGCACGCGGGTGCCCTCGCCCCCGGCGACCAGCGCCAGCCGGAACTGCTGCGCCTTCAGCGGCGCCGCACTGCCATCGCGCCAGAACGCAAGGCGCGAGATCACACCGCCCGAGCCCTTGCGATCGGCATCGGCGTCCGCGTAACGCACGAAATAGAGCCCTTTCGACCGGTCGCGATCCTCGACCGCGAACCCGAGGCGATCGAGCGACAGGCCGACGCGTCGCCACGCGCGGTCGAACTCGTCGAGCACCAGCAGCGCCGGGGTACCGTCAGCCGCTTTCTCCAGGCGCGCCAGCGCCGCGGCCGGCTTGGCAACGGCCGCCTTCGCCACGGCCTCGGGTGCGCCGAAGCGCACCATGATCCGGCGCAGCATTTCGGCTTCGAGTTCCGGGTCGCTCGGTCGCGACTGCCAGATGAATCGATCGGTGTTGGTACCGGCCTGGACTTCCTCCAGACCGCGATGGCTGACGTAGACCTCGGTGGTCTTGCCATCGGCCGACCGCTCGAGCCGCGCGCGGAATCGGTCGCGGATCCCGCTGGAGCGCGCGCTGGCGAGGATGCGGTCGAACAGGCCGCGGATCCCGCCTTCGGACACGCGTGGACGCGTCTCGGCCCAGTCGGTCTCCATCACGCCCGCCTCGGGCAGTTCGGTGGCGATCACGAAGCCGGCCTCGACCCAGAAGTCGCGCACTACCGGCCAGACCTTCTCGGGCGGCCCGGGCAGGACCAGCCAGCGCTCGCTGCCCGCGCGCTCGATGCGTGCCTGCTCGACGATCGGCAGCAGCCCGGTCTCGCCCGGCTTCGCCTTGGTCTGCCGCTGGCGGTCGAACTCGGAGAAGGTCGCGCTGCCGGCCGCTCCCTCGGGGAGGTTGAAGCGCGTGTCCGCCTGCGGGCGCGCGAGATCCGGCGGCACCTCGAGCGGCGGCAGCCGCCCCGCCCGGCTGAAGTCGCGCGACCCGGACAGCGAACTGCAACCGGTCGAGCCGATCGCCGCGACCATCACCGCCAGCGCCGGGACGCCGCGCAGGAGCCACCGGTACGCGCGACTCATGATGCGCCTCCGGCAGGGATACCGGCCTCGCGCATCGCGTCCAGCACGGTCGCGTGATGGCTGGCCGACAGCGGCGTCAGCGGCAGCCGTATGCCCGGACCAATGCGTCCGATCTGCTCGAGTGCCCACTTGACCGGGATCGGATTGGCTTCGCAGAAGAGGTGGCGGTGCAGCCCGAGCAGGCGCTCGTTCACCGCGCGCGCCTCGGCAGCGCGGCCGCCGCGCGCTGCATCGCACAGCGCGCGCATCGCGCGCGGCGCAACGTTGGCGGTGACCGAGATCACCCCGTGCATGCCGGAGAGCATCGCGGCCATGCCGGTCGCATCGTCACCGCTCAGCACGCAGAACGACGCGGGCACCCGACGCAGCAGGTCGGAGGCGCGGTACAGGTCACCGGTCGCGTCCTTCAGCCCGACGATGCCCGGCACCTGCGCGAGGCGGGCCACCGTGTCGTTGCCAAGGTCGGCTACCGTCCGCGAGGGCACGTTGTAGAGCACCACCGGCAGGTCGACCGCCTCGGCGATCGCGCGGAAGTGGCGGAACAGTCCGTCCTGCGTGGGCTTGTTGTAGTAGGGGACCACCGACAGCCCGGCAGCCGCGCCCACTTCGCGCGCGTAGCGCTGCAGGTGGATGGCCTCGGCCGTCGAATTGGCTCCGGTGCCGGCGATCACCGGAACCCGACCCGCGCTGCGCTCGACCGCGGTGCGGATCAGCAGGCAGTGCTCGTCGACATCCACCGTCGGCGACTCGCCGGTGGTGCCCACGACCACGATGCCTTCGGTGCCCTCGTCGATGTGCCAGTCGACCAGCGCGCGGAGACGGTCGAGATCCAGACTGCCGTCCGGGTGCATGGGCGTGACGATCGCGACCAGACTCCCACCGAACATGAAGCGACTCCCGCCGGGAAAAACGTGATCTTACCCGAGCCCGGCCGAACCCCGGCGCGCGCGGCTCCCCGCCGGGCTGGCGGCCGCAGGGGTGGCCGCACCGCAGGCGCGGGACCGCTGATCCCCGGCGCCGGGACGCCGCCGCGGCCCTGCCCGGGGTCAGCGAACCGGGGCGGGGGCCAGCCCTCGGAGCAGGAGCACGGCCGCCTCGATGCCGCCCGCGAACAGCCGCTCGAGCAGCGGCACGAAGTACGGCAGTGTCAGGTAGAGCACGGCCATGCCGACCAGGAGCGTGAACGGGAATCCGACCGCGAAGATGTTCATCTGCGGTGCCGCCCGCGAGATCACCCCGATGCCGAGGTTGGCCACCAGCAGCGCGGCGATGACCGGCAGGGACAGCGCAAGGCCGAGTGCGAAGACCTGCGCGCCGTAGGTGGCGTACGCGCCCAGCCCGGCGGGCGACAGCCCGGGCATGCCGACCGGTAGCAGGCGGAAACTCTCCGCGAGCGCGGTGATCAGCATCGCGTGCCCGTTGAGCGACAGGAATACCAGCGTGGCCACCAGGCCCAGGTACTGGCCCACCACCGGCACCTGGGCGGAGGTCTGCGGATCGAAGAACGTGGCGAAGCCCAGCCCCATCTGCAGGCCGGCGAGCTGCCCGGCAGCCTCCACCGCCGCGAACACGATACGCACCGCGAAGCCCAGGCAGACCCCGATCAGCACCTGCTGGGCGAGGATCGCCAGTCCCATCGCCGAGGCCACGTCCACCGCCGGCAGGGGGCCGGCCATCGGAGCGACGATGACCGACAGCGCGATCGCGAGCCCGATGCGCAGTCGCATCGGCACGCTTCGATTACCCATCACCGGATCGGTGGTGAGCCACGCCATGATTCGCGCGAACGGATAGAAGTACGCGGCGATCAGGGCGTTCCACTGCGCGTCGGTGAAGCTGATCACGCCCGCCGCCTCCGCCGGATCCGGTCGCTTGCCGCCGCGCTCAGGCCACCAGGCGCGGAATGCTCTCGAACAGCCGCCGCGTGTAGTCGGCGAGCAGCTGCAGCATCCAGGGCCCGGCGAGCACCGCCACCGCGAACATCACCACCAGCTTGGGGATGAAGGACAGCGTCATCTCGTTGATCTGGGTGGCGGCCTGGAACACGCTGACCAGCAGCCCGGTCACCAGCGCCGACAGCAGCAGCGGCAGCGACAGCAGGATGGTGAGCTCCAGCCCCTGCCGGGCGATCGCGATGAAGTCCTCGGGGCTCACGTCTGGAAACTTCGCACCAGCGAGCCGATCAGCAGGTTCCAGCCGTCGACCACCACGAACAGCATCAGTTTGAACGGCAGCGAGATGATCACCGGGGAGAGCATCATCATGCCCATCGACATGAGCACGCTCGCCACCACCATGTCGATGATGAGGAAGGGGATGAAGATCACGAAGCCGATCTGGAATGCGGTCTTGAGCTCGCTCACCACGAAGGCGGGCACCAGCACCTTGAGCGGCACGTCCTCGGGCCCCGCCGGCGCGGGCGAGTTCGACAGCCGCAGGAAGAGCGCGAGGTCGGACTGTCGGGTCTGCTTGAGCATGAACTCGCGAAACGGCACCACGCCACGCTCGGCTGCCTGGACCACGTCGATCCTGCCCTCGGAAAACGGTACGTAGGCCTCGCGCCAGGCGCGCTCGAAGGCCGGTGCCATCACGAAGAAGGTCAGGAACAGCGCGAGGCCGATCAGCACCTGGTTGGGCGGGGCCTGCAGGGTACCCAGCGCCTGGCGCAGCAACGACAGCACGATGATGATGCGCGTGAACGCGGTCATCATCAGCACGGCCGCCGGGATGAAGGTGAGCGCGGTCAGGAACAGCAGCGTCTGCAGCGTGAGGGAGTAGGTCTGCCCGCCGCCGGGCGCGGGCGCGGAGGTGATCGCAGGCAGACCCTGGGCGAGCGCGGTCGGGGCCAGTGCGGCCAGCGCGAGCGCAGCCGCCAGCACCCCGATCCCGCGCACCCTGCGACTCACGGGCCGCGCCCCAGCCCCGAGCGCAGCCGCTGCAGCCAGGCGGCATCGACGATCGGGGGACTCGCCTGTCCCGGCGCGGGGCGAGGCACCCGGTGCAGCAGCTGCACCCCGCCGCTGGCCACCCCGAGCACCAGCCACTCCTCGCCGACCTCGACCAGCACCACGCGCTCGCGAGGCCCGACCATCACACCGCCGACCACGCGCAGCATCCCGCCACCGCCCTGCGCCGGGCCGATGCGGCGCAGCAACCAGCCGGTGCCGATGATCGCCGCCAGGACGACGGCGAGCCCGAACACGACCTGCAGCAGGCCCGCCATCGAGACCGGCGACGGCGGCACGGCACTGCTGGCCATCGCCGGGCCCGCCACCAGCGCGAGCACGAGCGCGCCGAGCCCTGCGCCGGCTGGCCAGGTCATCGATTGAGGCGCCGCAGCCGCTCGTCCGGGGTGATGATGTCGGTGAGCCGGATGCCGAACTTCTCGTTCACCACCACCACCTCGCCCTGCGCGATCAGGCATCCGTTGACCAGCACGGTCATCGGCTCGCCCGCCATGCCGTCGAGCTCGATGACCGAGCCCTGCGACAGCTGCAGCAGGTTGCGGATCTGGATCTTCGTGCGCCCGAGCTCGACGGTGATGTTGACCGGAATGTCGAGGATCAGGTCGAGGTTGCCGGAACCGGACTCCGGCACGGCCGCGGCGGTCAGGTCGTCGAACTGCGCGGGCTGGACGCTGCCGGCGCCGCCCAGCCCTCCGGGCGACTGCGGACTTTCAGCCATTGCGGCCGCCCCCCGGCACCACGGGGCTGTCGAGACCCTCGTGCAGGTTCACGAACTCCTCGACCTTCAGCGCGTAGCGGCCCTGGGTCACGCCATAACTGCACGAGAGCACGGGCACGCCATCCACCTCGGCCACGACCCGGTCGGGAACGTCGAGCGGAATCACATCGCCGGGTTCGAGGCGCATCAGGTCGCCGAGGGTCAGGGTGCCGGAACCGAAGTTCACCACCAGGTCGACCTCCGCGTCCTGGATCTGTCGCTTGAGCATCGTCACCCAGCGCGCGTCGGATTCGCTGCGATCGGCCTGGGTCGCACTGTAGATGATGTCCCTGAGCGGTTCCAGCATACCATAGGGCATCACGACGTGAAATTCGCCCCCGCCCGCGCCGAGATCGATGGTCAGCGTGGATACCACCACCACTTCGGTCGGCGTGGCGATGTTGGCGAACTGCGTGTTCATCTCCGAGCGGACATGCTCGAAGGTCAACGGATAGACCGGCTCCCAGGATTTCTCGAGGTCGCTGAAGGCCAGCCGCAGCACGTTGAGGATGATGCGCTGCTCGGTGGCGGTGAACTCCCGCCCCTCCACCCGCATGTGCGTGCGGCCGTTGCCCCCGAACAGCGTGTCGATCAGATGGAACACGAGGTTGGGGTCGAACACGAACAGCGCCATGCCGCGCAGCGGCTTGGCATGGACCAGGTTCAGGTTCGTGGGCACCGGCAGATTGCGCGTGAAGTCGCTGTACTTGATCACGCGCACCTGCCCGACCGAGATCTCCGGGGTACGGCGCAGCAGCGTGTAGAGCGAGCCGCGCAGCAGCCGGGCGAACCGGTCGTTGATGATCTCCAGCGTGGGCATGCGCCCGCGGACGATGCGCTCCTGCCGCCCGATGTCGTACGGGCGTACCCCCTCCGGCGGCTCGCCCTCGGCGGCGCCATCCTCGGCGTCGCCCGCCACGCCCCGCAGCAGCGCGTCGACTTCTTCCTGGGAGAGGATGTCTTCGGCCATGGGCGCCTGCGTCAGCGGATCACTGGATCACGAAGGACGTGAACAGCACGTCGATCACGCCCTGCGCCTCGGCCTTCGCGAACGAGGCCTTCGACGCTTCGGTCAACCGGTCGAACTCCGCGCGCAGCTTGTCGAGCTCGGCCGGATCCGCGTCCTCCGGAACGGCTGGCAGCGGTGCCGGTGGCAGCAGCAGTTCGATGCCCAGCGCCCGATTGGCGGCCTGGCGGATCTCCAGCTGCAGCCGCAGCTTGCCCTCGGCGCTGGAGATCTCCTCGGCGCGCTTGCCGGAGAGCACGAGCAGGATGCCGTTGCGGATCTGCGGGATCAGCTTCTTCACCTCGGCCTGCACCTTCTGATCGACCACGCGCAGTTCGATGCCGACCTGCAGATAGCGGCCGCGGTCGGCGAGGTTCACGACGAACGGCTCGAGCTTCTCGAACACCGGCGGCAGCTTCGCCCGCTTCGCCTCGGCAGCGCCCTCCGTGGTATCCGGCTTGCGCATCAGGAAGAACCACCCGGCCCCGGCACCTCCGGCCAGCAGCACCAGCACGAGCGCGATCACCAGCAGGCGCTTGCCCTTGCCCGCGGCAGCCGCCGGGGCATCCCCGGCCTGCCCGTCTGCTTGCGCCTTCGCCTTCGCCATCCTCGCTTCCGTCCATGCACTGTCCGCCAGCCGCCAGCAGCCCCCGGAGGCCACAGGCCGTGTTCCCGGTCCGAGTGGACACGAAAACTTCCGACAAAACAATATCTTTGAGCCGGGAGTTTAAGTGCCAAGTGACGAT
>JBIPNU010000084.1:0-7761 GCA_044370615.1 Burkholderiales bacterium | reverse complement strand
GCCGATCGGCACCGGCGAGTTGCGGATGATCCACTCGCGCGTCTCGTGGATGTTCTTGCCGGTGGACAGGTCCATCACGGTGTCGCCACCCCAGCGGATCGCCCAGGTCATCTTCTCCACTTCCTCCTGGATGCCGGAGGTGACCGCGGAGTTGCCGATGTTGGCGTTGATCTTCACCAGGAAGTTGCGGCCGATGATCATCGGCTCGCTCTCCGGGTGGTTGATGTTGGCCGGGATGATCGCCCGGCCGCGGGCAACCTCGTCGCGCACGAACTCGGGCGTGATCACCGCCGGCAGGCTCGCGCCGAAGGACTCGCCCGGATGCTGCCGGCGCACCATCTCGGACAGCCCTTCCATGCGCTGGGTCTCGCGAAGGGCGATGAATTCCATCTCGGGGGTGACGATGCCGCGGCGCGCGTAGTGCATCTGGGTGACGTTCGCGCCGGGCCGCGCGCGGCGCGGCTCACGCCGCAGGTTGAAGCGCAGGTGCGACAGGCGCTCGTCGCCCAGGCGCACCTGGCCATAGACGGACGTGGGGCCAGCCAGCCGCTCGGTGTCGCCACGCTCGTCGATCCAGCCGGCGCGCAACTCGGGCAGACCGTTGCGGATGTCGATGGCCGCCTGCGGGTCGGTGTAGGGCCCGGAGGTGTCGTAGACGAACAGCGGCGGGTTGCGCTCGGCGCCCATCGCCGCCGGCGTGTCGCTCTGGGAGATCTCGCGCATCGGCACCCGGACGTCGGGGCGCGAACCCTCGACATACACCTTGCGCGAGCGCGGGAAGGGCTGGGTCGCGGCCGAGTCGACGTGCGCCAGTTCGTTGACGAATTTCGGGTCGTTCATCGCGTGCTCCGGGAAGGTCATCGACCGTCGGGAAGCCCGCGCGGCGCGCGTCGGGAAGGCAGGGCCGGCTGCCGGGTGGGCCCGGCGCCCGCGCAACGCTTCCCTACGGCGGCATGACCCGCATCAGGTTCGAAGGGTATCTCTCACCGGACATCGCCCGGACCCCCAACGTCACGGCCTACCGTACTTGATCGACCCCGCGAATGCAAACGCGCCCCGCCCGCCCGCGGCGAGGTCGCGCACGCATGCTATCCTGCCGCGCTGTCCCCGCCCCGGCAGGCCGCGCTCCGTGTCAGCGCCCCAGCATTTCGGCCTGTCCGTGGCCCTGCCCCGATCCGCACCGCGATGAACATCGAGCAAGCCCGGTTCAACATGGTCGAGCAGCAAGTCCGTACCTGGGACGTGCTCGACCCCAGCGTCCTCGCCCTGCTCTCCGATATCCCGCGCGAGCGCTTCGTGCCGCCCGGGCGCGAATCGCTCGCTTTCGCCGACCTCGAACTGCCGATCGGCCACGGCGAGGTGATGCTCGCGCCCAAGCTCCAGGCGAGAATCGCCCAGGAGGTCGCGCTGCGTCCCGGCGACCGGGTGCTCGAGATCGGCACCGGTACCGGCTACCTGACCGCTTTGCTCGCGCGGCTGGCCTCGCACGTGACCAGCATCGAGCTGCATGAAGACCTGGCTGCGGGCGCGCGCGCCCGGCTCGAGGCGCTGTCCGTGGACAACACGCAGGTGATCACCGGGAACGCGGCCCGCGGCTGGTCCGCCGCCGCGCCGTTCGACGCGATCGTCATCACCGGCTCGCTGCCGATCCTGCCCGAGGCATTCCGGCGCTCGCTCGCGGTCGGCGGCCGCCTGTTCGCGGTGATCGGCGAGGCCCCGGTGATGAGCGCGGTGCTGGTCACGCGCGAGTCCGACGACGCCTGGGTGTCGACGCCACTGTTCGAGACGGTCATCCCGCCGCTGCACCACGCGGAGCAACCGCCTCGCTTCGTGTTCTGATCGCCCGATGATCGAGTCGATCAGCCCCGCGCAGCTTCAGCAGTGGCTCGCCGACGCGGCATCCGGAGGGCGCGAGGCACCAGTGGTCGTCGACGTGCGCGAACCCTGGGAACATGCCCATGTCAGCGTCGCCCACGCCGTGCACATCCCGATGCAGACGGTACCCGCGCGGCTGGCCGAGCTGGACCCCGCGCGCGCGCACGTCCTGATGTGCCACCACGGCATGCGCAGCTACCGGGTGGCGGAGTTCCTCGCGCAGGCGGGCTTCGAGCGCCTGTACAACCTCGACGGCGGTATCGACGCCTGGGCAGCCGACGTCGACCCCTCGCTCGCCCGTTACTGACCCGCCCGGCGCGGTCGCGCCCGCGGCTGCGCGCCCCCCCGCCGCAGGCATGACCTCGCCCCCGTTCCCGCCGCTCCCCGAGGACACCGTACGCGAGCGCAAGCGCGCGCTGCGCGCCCGGGCGCTGGCGGCCCGCGCAGCGCTCGAGCCCGCGGCCCGTGCGGCCGAGGCGCAGGACGCCACCGCCCGGCTGCTTGCACTCCCGGCGTGGTCCGCCGCGCGCACCGTGGCCGCGTATCTGTCGATCGACGCGGAGTTCGACACCGGACCGCTGGTGCGCGAGATCCTCGGCAGCGGCCGACGCCTCGTGCTGCCGCGTGTCGTCCATCCGAGGTCGCCCGCCGCCCGTCGCCTGGTCCTGCACGCGGTCGCCGATCCGCGGACCGACACGCTCGCCGGTCCGTGGGAGATCCGCGAGCCCGATCCCCGGCGCTGCCCGGAGGTGGCCGTCGACACGGTCGACCTCCTGCTGATGCCGGGACTTGCCTTCGACCGCCAGGGTGGCCGGCTGGGGTATGGCGCCGGCTACTACGACCGCCTGATCGCCGCCACCGGCCCCGGCTGCGTGCGCGTGGCCCTGGCCTTCGGCGTGCAGTGCGTGCCCGAGGTGCCGATGCAGTCCCACGACCAGCGGATCGACTGGCTGGTCACGGCCGAGGGCGCGTGGCAGACGGGCGGCAAGTAAGCGAGTCGGATCCTCCGGGGCGAGCGCGGACGCCGGCCGCAGCAGACCGGCATCGGATTCCGGTTCCAGCACCCGCAGCGCGCCGCGGACATGGAGAAGCGGGGTCGCGTGGCGAGGCCTGCCGGCATCAAGGCGAACCAGGCGCGACCCCGACGATCAGCCGATCACCTCCACCTTCGCACGCCGCGCCACCGCGGTCCAGGTGGTGATCTGCGACTCGATCAGCTTGTTGAACTCCGCCCCGGTCACCGGGGACTTCCTCGGCAGGGTCTGCAGGTCCTCCAGCCGCTTCATGATGTCCGGGCGGGCGAGGATGTCGGGCATCAGCGCGGTGAGCCGCTGCGCGATCGGTGCCGGCAGGCCCCTGGGGGCAGACATCCCGAGCCACTGGGAGCCGGTGAGCGAGGGGAAGCCCGCCTCCGCGAAGGTCGGGATGTCGGGCAGGCCGGGCAGCCGGGCAGGCGTGGACACGGCCAGTGCACGCAGCGACCCGCTCTTCAGCTGGTCGACGTTGGTCGTCACCGGATCGAGCACGCTTTCGATCTGTCCGCCCATCAACTCGGCCAGCGCCGGCGCACTGCCCTGGTAGGGCACGTGGACGTGCATCGGCGCATTGCCTTCGATCTTCAGCAGTTCGCCGAACAGGTGGTTCGCCGAGCCGATCCCCGAAGAGCCGTAGCGCACCGGCTTCACCCGGGCCGTTGCGACATAGTCCGCCAGCGTCTTGAACGGCGACTGCGGGCGTACCAGCAGCACCATCGGCGCCTCGACCAGCATCGCCATGTGGGTGAAGTCGGCGATCGCATCGAACGGCATCTTGTTGCGAGTGGCCGTCGCATAGACATGCACCGATGCATGGCTCACCAGCAGCGAGTAGCCATCGGGGTTCTGGCGCGCAGCGAAATCGGTACCGACCAGGCCGCCTGCCCCGGGCCGGTTCTCGACCAGGACGGTCTGCGACAGGGCTTGCTGCAGGTGCGGCGCGATCAGCCGCGCCACGGTATCCACGAGGCCGCCCGGCGGGAACTGACAGATCAGCCGGATCGGGCCACGCGTGGGCCACGCCGGTGACTGGGCATGGGCCCAGGGGGCGATGAGCGATGCCGAGCCTGCGGCGAGCAGATCACGACGTTTCATGAAGTCTCCGGGGAAGTGACGGGAAACGGGACCTGAGCCGCTGAAGGCGTGCGTCCACCTTCGCGTTCGATGCAAGAGACGTGCCAGGCAATCCCCTCGAGCCTGCGCCCGGGTGCAGGACGGGTACCTGCCGACCGGGCGCGAGCCCAGGCCCTGGTCACTCCCTGGGTGCCATCCCCGAGAACATGCCGGCGTATGCCTTCGGCCTCGGCGGTGCGTATGCGCCCCGCCGCGAGGTGATGAGCCCGAGCGACACCACTGACTCCGCGAGCTTCACCGCCGCCGTGACGCCGTCGATCACCGGCACGCCATACTCGCGCGACAATGCCGCCGCGAGGTCGGCCATGCCGGCGCAGCCCAGTACGATCGCCTCGCTGCGGTCTTCCACCAGCGCACGGGCGATCTCGGCCGAGATGCGTTCGCGCGCATCCGAGGCCGAGTCTTCCAGTGCGAGCACCGGCACTTCCGCGGCGCGCACGCGCGCGCAGCGCGTGGCCAGGCCATAGCGAAGCAGATTGTGCTCGATCGCCGCGATCGAGCGCGCGAGCGTGGTGACGACGCTGAAGCGGGTGCACAGCAGGCTGGCGACGTGGAACGCAGCTTCGCCGATGCCGATGACCGGCGCCGGGGTCAGCGTGCGCGCCGCGTCCAGCCCGGTGTCGTCGAAGCAGGCGATGATCCACGCGTCGACCGGTGGCCCGGCAGGGGGCTGTCCGATCAGTGCGAGCAGCCCCGGCACCGCGAACGCTTCGTCGTAGTAGCCCTCGATCGAAGCCGGACCGTCGGCGGGCTGCAGCGCGAGGATCTCGGTGCCCGGCAGTGCGGCGGGGCGCGCGGCCGCGGCGATCTTTGCCGTCATCGAGGCAGTGGTGTTCGGGTTGACGATGGCGATCTTCATCGGGGTCTCCGTGCGGCGGCGGCCGATCGCGCCCGACACCCGTCGCCTCGGTGCGCGCACAGCGCGCGCCGTGATCCGCCGGCCGCTCGGCGAAGGGCGGGCGGTTCATCCGGACTGCCGGTCGAAGCCAGCGTGGCCGTCGCGGCACTCGCCGCCAGTGGTCCACCCGATACCGCCACTGCACGCAAGGGGATCATGAGCTTGCGCACGAACGACGCTGAGTCGTCATGCCCTGGCAACGCATGACTCCGGCTCGTCGAACAGTAGGGAGTTCCTCTCGGCCTGTAAATAGCCCGTTCGGGCCGATCAGTCCCGGTCGAGGTCCGGTCGGGGGCGGGAAACACGCGCACGCTCGGCGCGGACGGCATGGTGCAGAGCGCGCATCGGCCCGACGTCGACGACGGCACCGCGCAGGGTGCGAAGCCGCCCGGGTTGCCGCGCTGCGGGGCGATGCGCTGGGCGCAGGGTCCGAAGCGGGTGTTCGGCATCGGGATCGAAAACTGCGCGCGGCGCGGGGGCTCACGGCCGCAGTGCGTGCCCGGGGTGCCGATGCAGTCCCAAGACCGGCCGGTCACGGCCGAGGGCGCGTGGCAGACAGGCGGCAAGCGAGCGAGTCGGATCCGCCGGGGGCGAGCGCGGACGCCGGCAGCAGCAGCAGACCGGCATCGGATTCCAGTTCCAGCACCAGCAGCGCGCCGCGGACATGCCAGTGGCGGATCGCCGACCACGGCAGCCATACCGGATCGCCCCACGCGGGTGCCCGCAGCCCGTCCTCCGAGTGCAGCAGTTCGGCGTCGGCCACCACCGCCGGGTGCAGGCGGGCCACCCGGACCGCCTCGCGCCACAGCAGCACCGGTGCCCCGAGGATGACCAGCACCAGCATCAGCCCGAACAGCCGCCACACGCCGTCGGCGACGAGCAGGCCGATCGCCAGCAGCGAGGCGAGCACGCAGGCGGTCAGCGTCGCGGGTCGGGCGACCGAACCCGCCCAGATCGCCCGCGCGACATCGGGCGCGGCGAGGCGGTAGCGCAGGACGGTCAGCCGGCTGCCCGCAGCAGGCGTGCCGTCGACGCCTCCAGCCGGCGGAGCAGGTATGCTCGCGCTCCCTGGCGACAGCCCCCCGCCCAGCCCCGCTTCGCGATCCGTTCCCGCCGCAGGAGACCTCGTCATGTCACGTCGCCCCTTTCCCCTGGCGGGCCGCCGCTGCGCGGCCGCCGCACTGCTGGGCGCCAGCGCCGTGGCCGCCGTGCCGGTGTGGGCGCAGGCCTACCCGACCCGCCCGATCCGCATCATCGTGCCCTTCGCGCCGGGCGGCGGCAACGATATCGCGGCGCGCTTCGTCGCGCAGATGTTCAACGAGTCGTTCGGCCAGTCCGGCATCGTCGACAACCGCCCAGGCGGCGGCAGCACGGTGGGTACCGCAATCGCCGCCAAGGCGAATCCGGACGGCTACACCATCCTGGTCTCGCACAACGCGATGGCGATCAACCCCTCGCTCTACGCGAAGCTGCCCTACGACACCGCGCGCGACTTCGTGCAGGTGGCGCTGATCGCGGCCACCACCAACGTGCTGGTGGTGCATCCGTCGACCGGCGTGAAGAACGTGAAGGACCTGATCGCGCTGCTCGCGAAGAAGCCGCGCGCCTTCAACTACGCGAGCACCGGCGCGGGCGGCACCTCCCACCTGGCGGCCGAGTACTTCATGCAGCTCACGAAGACCGAGATGGTGCACGTGCCCTACAAGGGCACCGGGCCGGCGCTCACCGACCTGGTCGGCGGCTCCACCCAGTTCATGATCGCGGCCGCGCCCGGAACGCTCGGTTTCGTGAAGGGTGGCAGGCTGGTCGCCCTCGCCACCACCGGCGCGAAGCGCTGGGCCCAGCTGCCGGACCTGCCCACGCTCGCCGAAGCCGGCGTGCCCGGCTACCAGTTCGACACCTGGTACGGCGCGCACGCGCCGTCGAAGACCCCGCGCGAACTCGTCGCCCGCCTGAACGCCGAGATCAACAAGGCGCTGGCGGTGCCGGCCCTGCGCGCGAAGCTCACCGAGGCAGGGCTCGACCCGGTCGGCGGATCGCCGGAGGAGTTCTCGAAGTTCATGCGCGGCGAACTCGAGCGCATGCGTCGCATCATCGTCGCCTCGGGGGCCAAGCCCGAGCAGTGATCGGCGAGCGCCGCGTTGCGCGCCCGCGGGGCGCGGCCGTTCATCGCAGGTTGCGGGTGAACACGATGCCGAAGCCGCTGACCGAGCCGGCTTCGGCCCGCAGCGACACGAAGCGGTGCAGTTCCAGATCGATGCGCAACAGGTTGCTCGCGGTGGATACCGCCTGCTCGTAGGCGAAGTACACCCGGTCCGAGACCCGCTTGCCGACGGTCACCACCTGCCCGGACAGCACGCCGCTCGAGCGCACCCCGACGTCGTCGAGTCCGAAGGCGTCGGCGATCCGTCGGTTGACCGGGACCCCGCCGTCGCCGCCGAACATCGCGGCGGCGGCGCTGGCGAGCAGGGCGGCATCGGCCTGCGAGGCGCTGTCGAGCGCGCGGCCCAGCACCAGCCACGACAGCTGCTCGCCCTGGGGCAGCGGTGGATTGGAGGTGATGCGCACGCGGGGCGCGCGCGCGGTACCGGTCAGCTCGACCCCGGCCTGCACCGAGGGCAACCGGCGCAGCGCCACGATGTCGAGCCCGGGGTTGTCGACCGGGCCGTTGAAGACGATCGCGCCGCGATCGATCTCCAGCCGCTGCCCGAAGGCGGTGAAGGTTCCGCGATCGGTGGAGACCGTGCCCCGCGTCGACAGCTGGCCCCCGTCGCTGGTCGCCAGCGCCACGCGTCCGCGGACCAGCGTGTCCAGGCCGCT
>JBIPNU010000083.1:0-7772 GCA_044370615.1 Burkholderiales bacterium | reverse complement strand
ATGGCAGCCTGGACTCCCTGAACCCGACCGAATTCAGCTGGCAGCATCGGATCCCGTTTGCCCCCGGAACGGGCCATCCCCCGGGAACAAGCGGTCCGAAGATCCGCGAGCACGTCAGATCCGCGAACCGGGACCGGCACTCGGCGATCAGCGACCGCCGAGCAGCGACGCGCGACAGGGCGCTTGCGTGGATCCCCCGGCATCAGCCCCTTCCTCCCGGCGGCAGGTTCTCGGCCGAGCCCGGGCGCAGGCGCGGGCCGCGCCGCGACCGCGGCGGTCTGGTACCGTCCGCGTACCCGTGTCGATTCCGGTGTTTCGGTCACTCCATGCTCGCCCGCCTGCCCATTCCCGATCGCCTGCTCGTCGAAGTCGACCGCGCGCTGCGCACGCTGGCCGGCGAGGTGCCGGCCTCGCGTCCCTCGCCGCAACCGCCGGCAGACGACGCCGCGACCGAAGCGACGCTCACCGGGCCCGAGCGCCAGCATGCCGGGGCGCTGATGCGCGTGAATCATGCCGGCGAGGTCTGCGCGCAGGCGCTCTACTCCGGGCAGGCGCTCACCGCCCGCGATCCGGCCAAGCGCGAGCTGCTGCTCGATGCCGCGCGCGAGGAGGGTGACCACCTGGCATGGACGCGGGAGCGTCTCCACGACCTTGGAGCCCGTCCCAGCCTGCTCAACCCGCTCTGGTACGCAGGCTCGTTCGCGCTGGGCGCGATCGCCGGGCTCGCCGGCGATCGGTGGAGCCTCGGCTTCGTGGTCGAGACCGAGCGTCAGGTCGAGGCGCACCTCGACCGCCACCTCGAGTCGCTGCCTGCAGGCGATCCGCTGAGTCGCGCGGTCGTCCGGCAGATGCGCGAGGACGAGATCCGCCATGCGCGCAGCGCCCAGCTGCGTGGCGCGGCGCCGCTGCCGGGGCCGGTGCGCTCGGCGATGCGCGCGACTTCGCGGGTCATGACCGGCAGCGCGTACTGGATCTGCGCGCCGCATCGGCCTGTGGCCGGTCCGTCCGGCACCGCCCGCCGGACGCTCCTGCGGGCGGGATGCGCCCGCGCTTCGGTCGGCGAGATCGCGCGACCGGTCAGGCGGCCTCGACGATCTCGAAGTCGTGGGTGATCGTGGCGGTCTTCCCCAGCATGATCGAGGCCGAGCAGTACTTTTCCGCCGACAGGTGGATGGCCCGCTCCACCGCCTCGGGCTTGAGGTTGCGCCCGGTCACCCTGAAGTGGAAGTGGATGCGGGTGAACACCTTCGGATCCTCGGTGGCGCGATCGGCGTCGATCTCCACCGCGCAATCGGTCACCGCGTGGCGACCGCGACGCAGGATATGCACCACGTCGTAGGCGGTGCATCCGCCGGTGCCCAGCAGCACCGTCTCCATCGGGCGAGGCCCGAGGTTGCGGCCGCCGCCGTCGGCGGGCCCGTCCATCACGATCGCATGCCCGGACTCGCTCTCGCCGAGGAACGCCACGCCTTCGATCAGTTTCACGCGCAGTTTCATGGGCAGGTGCGCGGCGTCGGCCGCGCTTGGCAGGTTGGCGCGGCGCATCCGCGCTCGCAGGGTGGGTTCGACCGGGCCGGGACCCGGGTGCGGTGGCCGGGGCCGGCGCCGATTCAGGCGAGCCAGCCGGCGCGCGCAGCATCCCACAACCCGGTATCGAAGGCCGCAGTGCGAGCGGCTGCCCGGGTGCGGGGCCTTGCTGCCGGGCGAGCGCCCTGCCGCATCGCCCCGGCCGTCGTGGCTTGCGGTGTGGCGGCCCGGCGTGTCGTCCGTTGCCGAGCCGTATCCTGCCCGCCGGTCCCGGTCCAGCCGGGCCGCTACCGGCGGAGTCCGGTCGAGTTGCGTGGGGTCGTACTACGCGCGAACCGGCGACGCGCCGCCCGGGTCGGCACGGCCCTGCTGCGCCGGGGCTGCGGCGAGGCGCGCACGCAGCCCGTACCACGCGGCGCCCAGCCATTCCCGCAGCGCGAAGTGGGCATCGCGCAGTGCGCGGGCATTGGGCATCCAGGCGAGGGGCGGTGGCGTGAGCGGCGTGTAGGCCGTGCCGGCCAGCGTCACGGTCATCCCGGCGCGCTCGAACGCGCGGCCTGCGCGTGGAAGATGCCAGGCATGGCTGACCAGCAGGACCGGCAGCGTGCCGTCGCGGGCGAGTCCTGCCTCGCGCAGCATCGCGGCGCTTTGCTCCGCATTGCGTCGGGTGTCGGGCGACTGGTCCTCCACCCAGCGGGTCGGCACGCCGAACTCGGCGAGCGTGTCGCGCATCGCCTCGGCCTCGCTGCGCCGCGTGCCGAGCGGTCGACCCCCGGACAGGAGCACCGGCAGGCCGGTGCGCCGGTGCAGCCACGCCGCATAGCGCACCCGCTCCAGGCTGGCGGGCGACACGGTGTCACGCCCGTACTCGGGCGCCGATTCGTGCATGCCGCCGCCCAGCACCACGATCGCACGCGGGGCGCGGGCATCGCTCGGCAGGGTGGAGAGGTCCAGTGCTGCTGGCTCCAGCGAGCGAAGCAGGCGCTCACTGATGGCGGGCGTGGCGAGCAGCGTCAGGCTGGCGAGCGCGACCAGCACCACCGCCACGCCGGCACCGCGCCGTCGCCGCATCAGCAGCAGGCCGATGCCGGCCAGCATCACCTGCGCCAGCGGCGGGAGCAGCAGCGAGGAGGCCAGGGCGGAGACGAGTACGCTGACGGGGATATCCATGGACAGTCGGCCGGGCGGTCGTTCCCCGGGCGGTGGATCCGATCGCCCGATCCGCGCGGGAGGGCGGCGGGGCGGTGCCCCCGAGATTAACCGCCCCCGGGCGGTGCAGGAGGCGGGAGGCGCGGGCCGGCCGTGCCAGGCGCGCGGGCGGCCGGCGAGTCCGACCTGATCCGCGCCGATGGTGGGGCCGGTCGCGGGATGCGCGGTCGGTCGGTCAGGCCGGGGTTTGACTTTCCCGCCGGAGCCCGATTATCATCCACGGCTTTCCCCGTTGTTCAGGGGGCTTTTCGTGCGCGGGTCGAACCACCTGCCGCGCGAGCCGTGCGCCTTCCGTGCGCATCGGTACCTTCGCCGATCCGGATCCGACATGAAAACCTTCTCCGCCCGCGCCGAGACCACGACCCACGAGTGGTTCGTGGTCGACGCCGCCGACAAGACCCTCGGCCGCCTGGCCTCGCAGCTTGCGCTGCGCCTGCGCGGCAAGCACAAGGCCATCTACACCCCCCACGTGGACACCGGCGACTACTTCGTCGTGGTGAATGTCGACAAGCTGCGGGTGACCGGCAACAAGACCACCGACAAGAAGTACTACCGCCACAGCGGCTTCCCCGGCGGCATCTACGAGACCACCTTCTCGAAACTGCAGGCCCGTCACCCGGCCCGCGTGCTCGAACTGGCGGTCAAGGGCATGCTTCCCAAGGGCCCGCTCGGCCGGCAGATGCTGAAGAAGCTCAAGGCCTACAGCGGCGCTGCGCATCCGCACACCGCCCAGCAGCCGAAATCGATCGACCTCCAGTAAGGGTTTCCCCGTGGCCAACAAACAGTATTACGGCACCGGCCGGCGCAAGGGCGCCGTGGCGCGCGTGTTCCTCAGCACCGGCACCGGCAAGATCGTCGTCAACGACAAGCCGGTCGACGAGTTCTTCTCGCGCGAGACCGGCCGCATGGTCGTGCGTCAGCCGCTGGTACTCACCAGCCACACCGGCACGTTCGACATCCTGGTCAACGTGCACGGCGGTGGCGAGTCCGGCCAGGCGGGTGCTGTTCGCCACGGCATCACGCGCGCGCTGATCGACTACGACGCCGAACTGAAGTCGCCGCTGCGCAAGGCCGGTCTGGTCACGCGCGACGCACGCGAGGTCGAGCGCAAGAAGGTCGGCCTGCACAAGGCGCGTCGCCGCAAGCAGTTCTCGAAGCGGTGATGCTCCCGGCCCTGGCCTGACCAAAGCCGCCTGCGGGCGGCTTTTTTCATGATCCCGGGCTGCCCTCGGCAAGCCCTTGATTTCTGAGGTGGACTCCATGTCGACGGTGAATGCGGCACTGCGAGCCCCCGCAACCGGTGACCGGGTGCGCATCGGTATCGTCGGGGGCACCGGCTACACCGGTGTCGAGTTGCTGCGCCTGCTCGCGCGGCATCCGCAGGCCGAACTGCACGCGATCACCTCGCGCAAGGAAGCCGGCATGCCGGTGGCCGAGATGTTCCCCAGCCTGCGTGGCGCCGTGACGCTCGCGTTCTCCGATCCGGCAGGCGCGGAGCTGGAAGACTGCGACGTGGTGTTCTTCGCCACGCCGCACGGGGTGGCGATGGAGGCGGCGCCTAGACTGCTCGCCGCGGGCGTGCGCCTGATCGATCTCGCCGCCGACTTCCGGCTCAAGGACCCTGCGGTGTTCGAGCAGTGGTACCGGATGCCGCACAGCTGTCCCGACCTCCTCGCCGATGCGGTCTACGGGCTGCCCGAGGTCAACCGCGAGGCGATCCGCGGCGCGCGCGTGATCGGGTTGCCAGGGTGCTACCCGACCTCGGTACAACTCGCGCTCAAACCGCTGCTGGCCGCCGGCGTGGTCGATCCGCTGCACCTGATCGCCGACTGCAAGTCGGGCGTGTCGGGCGCAGGCCGCAAGGCCGAGGTGAACATCCTCTTTGCCGAGGCCTCGGACAGCCTGAAAGCCTACGGCGTGGCCGGTCACCGCCACCATCCGGAGATCGTGCAGGGCCTGCGCGCGATGGCCGGTGGCGCAGTCGGGCTGGTGTTCACGCCGCACCTCACGCCGATGATCCGCGGCATCCACGCCACCGTCTATGCGCGCATCACCCGCGAGGTGGACTTCCAGTCGCTGTTCGAGGAGCACTATCGGGGCGAGCCGTTCGTCGACGTGATGCCGGCGGGCAGCACGCCCGACACCCGCTCCGTGCGCGGCGCCAACACCTGCCGGCTGGCGGTGCATCGTCCGCAGGGCGGAGACACGCTGACCGTGCTGTCCGTCATCGACAACCTGGTCAAGGGCGCGGCCGGCCAGGCCGTTCAGGTGATGAACCTGATGTTCGACCTGCCCGAGACCCTTGGCCTGGAGCAGGTGGCCCTGCTGCCCTGAGCGGCAGCCGGCCCCGAGCGCACCATGCTGCGCCAGCTTCGTCGCCATTTCGGAATTGCCGCGCGGCGCGTGGCGGTACAGACGCACGTGCCATGGTACGTGCGCTGGGCGGGGTCGATGGTGGTGGTCGCACTGCTGGCCGCCGGCGCGTGGGCCGCGTACAGCGCGATGCGCGGCCCGGGCGCACTCTCCCGAGAGGAACTGGAGACGCAGGTCGAGGCGCTCGGCGCGCGCGTGGCGAGCCTGGAGCAGGAGAACGCGAAGTTGCGCAACGAGGCGGCGGCGGCCGAACGCCAGTCGATGATCGAGCGCTCCGCGCGGGAGAACATCGCGCGGCAGATGAAATCGCTGGCCGAGGAGGTGGCGGCGGCAAAGGACGAGACCGCGATCCTGCAGACGCTGCTCGGTCAGGGCGGCAAGGCCGGTGTCAGCGTGAGCCGCTTCCGGGTCGAGCGCGACGCGGAGCCACGCGGTTTCCGCTACCGGCTGACCGTTGTGCATGCGTCCGGTGCGACGCGCGACTTCCAGGGGCAGTTGCGGCTGGTCGCCAACGTCGTCCAGGACGGCCGGCCGGTCTCTCTGCCGCTCACCGACGCCAATGGTGCACCGCTGGGGCCGACTGCGCTAAGCTTCCGCCTCTTCCAGCCGGTGGAGGGCAGCTTCCGCCTCCCGGCGAACGCCACCCTGCGCAGCCTCGAGGCGCGCGTGTTCGAAAACGGGGTCGCCCAGCCACGGGCGGTCCAGACCGCCCCGGTGTCCTGAGCCTGCGCGCCGCACCGGCGACGAGGAGGTAACCCGCATGTTCTTCGGAAAGTCCAGCAGCAAGCCGCAGAGCCGCATCGACTGCCTGATCGGCGCAGACACCGATATCGCCGGCAACGTCACCTTCAGCGGTGGGCTGCGGGTCGATGGCCTCGTGCGCGGCAACATCGTCCAGTCCGGCGGCAAGCCCAGCACGGTCGTGCTGTCGGAGAAGGCGCGCGTCGAAGGCGAGATCCGTGTCTCGCACGTGGTGATCAACGGCACGGTGAAGGGCCCGATCCTCGGCGCCGAGTACGTCGAACTCCAGCCCAAGGCCGTGGTGCACGGCGATGTCGAGTACCGCAAGATCGAGATCCATCTCGGCGCGGTGCTGGCCGGGCGCCTGCTGCACTCGGCCGAGGCGCGTGCGGAGAACGTGGTCCAGTTCAAGCCGGCCGCCTCCGAGTGACCGTCGCGCGGGCGACGCGGCTCCGACCGTGCGTCGCCACGGGCTTGCGGACGGGTCGTCGGGCGCCCATATAATGAAGACGGTTTGTCCATGTGCAGCCCCGGTGTGGCCGGCGGCCTGCATCAACGCAGCGCAATCAGGAGTGTCGCGATGAATGCCGTCAGCGATATGAAGGAACTGCTGGTGTTCACCGAGAACGCCGCCAACAAGGTCAGGCAGCTGATCGAGGAAGAGGGCAACCCCGACCTCAAGTTGCGGGTGTTCGTGAGCGGCGGTGGCTGCTCCGGCTTCCAGTACGGCTTCACCTTCGAGGAGACGGTGGCCGAGGACGACACCGCGATGGACAAGCACGGGGTCACGCTGCTGGTCGACCCGATGAGCTTCCAGTACTTGCAGGGTGCGGAGATCGACTACTCCGAGGGCGTCGAGGGCGCGCAGTTCGTGATCAAGAACCCGAACGCCAGCAGCACCTGCGGCTGCGGTTCGTCCTTCTCGGTCTGAGCCTGCCGTTCAGGCTGGGCGCGGCGCGGGGTAGCGCGCGCCCAGCACCCGCGGTCCACGCGCGCCGGTGACCTCGGGCCGATTGCCCGGGCGCCCGAGCACATGCTGGCGCGCGAGCCACGCGAAGGCGAGCGCCTCGACAGCCTCGGCCGAGACGCCCAGTTCGTCGACGGGCGCCACCCGGGCGGGCGCGCATTCGATCG
This sequence comes from Burkholderiales bacterium, assembly GCA_044370615.1. Classification (GTDB taxonomy): domain Bacteria; phylum Pseudomonadota; class Gammaproteobacteria; order Burkholderiales; family CAIKXV01; genus CAIKXV01. The sequence continues at coordinate 788 of JBIPNU010000083.1, read as the reverse complement.
CCAGCGCGGCCATGAGCGCGCGGTTGCGCGCGCCGCCGCCGCATACGAGTACCTCGTCGGCGCCGGGGACGTGCGCGGCGATCGCCCGCGCGACGCTGCGCGCGGTCAGCCCGAGCAGGGTTGCCTGCACGTCGGCGGGTGCCTCGTCGCCGGACAGATGCGCTTCGAGCCACGCCAGGTCGAACTGCTCGCGCCCCGCGCTGCGCGGCGGCGGCCGCTCGAACCAGGGATCGGCGAGCAGTCGGTCGAGCAGGCCGGGCAGCAGCCGTCCGCTGCACGCCCAGTCGCCGTCACGGTCGAAGGGCGTGCCCAGGTGTCGCTGAGCCCAGCCATCGAGCAGCATGCTCGCCGGGCCGGTATCGAAACCGCGCACTGGTTGCCCGGGAGCGAGCGAGGTCACGTTCGCGATGCCTCCGAGGTTGAGCACCACGCGCGCGCGCTGCGGGTGCGCGAGCGCTGCGGCGTGGAAGGCCGGGGCGAGCGGCGCGCCCTGGCCGCCCGCGGCCACGTCGGCGGAGCGGAAGTCACAGACCACGTCGATGCCGCAGCGTTCGGCGAGCAGCGCCGCATTGACCACCTGCACGGTGTAGCCGGACTCCGGGCGATGGCGCAGCGTCTGGCCATGGCAGCCGATCGCCACGACCTCTGCGGCCGAATGTCCTGAAGCGCGGAGGGTGGCCTCGACCGCGTCGGCGTACAGGCCGGCGAGTTCGATCGCGATCGGGCCGATCTCGTCGAGCCCGTCGCCGCCCGCGCGGCTCGCCGTGAGCAGCCGCGCGCGTAACGCC
>JBIPNU010000082.1:0-7778 GCA_044370615.1 Burkholderiales bacterium | reverse complement strand
CACGCAGGAGAGCAAGCCCAGTCTGCCAAACCCGGCCACAGCGCTCAAGGCGCGCGGGCCTGCCCTGCGTGCCGGTTATGATCCCGCCACACCGCTCCCGCAGGCGCCGCGGTTCGCCGTGCGCCGGGTCGCCTCGCCCGAACAATCGTACCCCGCACTGCACGCCCCGCCGATGTCGACCCCGCCCGAGGCTGCAACGCCCGGATCCGCCGATCTGCTGCTTCGCGGCGGCCCTGTCCTCACGCTCGACCCGGCCCGCCCGCACGCTACCGCGCTGGCGGTACGCGGGGACCGCGTGCTCGCCGCAGGCGACGCGCACGAACTGACTGCCCTCGCCGGCCCGCGCACGCGCATCGTCGAACTGTCGGGGCGCACGCTGGTGCCCGGCTTGTCCGATGGGCATGCGCACATGGACCGCGAGGGCCTCAAGCAGGTCTTCCCGTCGCTGGGGCCGGTACGCAGCATCGCCGATGTCCAGGCGCGTATCGCCGAACTCGCCCGCGCGCAGCCGCCGGGGCGCTGGATTGTCACCATGCCGATCGGCACGCCGCCCGCGTATTTCGACGCGCCCGAGTGCCTGGCCGAGCGGCGGTGGCCCACGCGGCACGAACTGGACGCGGCCGCCCCCGACCATCCCGTGCTGATCCGCTCGATCTGGGGCTACTGGCGCCACACCCCGCCGCTGGTGTCGATCGCCAACAGCGCGGCGCTGCGCGTCGCAGGCATCGACCGCGAGACGGTCTCGCCCACCCCGACGCTGGTCATCGAGCGCGATGCGCACGGCGAGCCGACCGGCGTGTTCTCCGAACAGGCGATGATGCCGATCGTCGAGCACAGCCTGCTCTCCTGCGCGCCGGGCTTTCGCGAAGCGGACCGGATTGCCACGCTGCCTGCCGCCATGCGCGCCTATCACGCGTTTGGCACCACCTCCATCTTCGAGGAGCACGGCGCGGCCGCCGAGCTGGTCCGCGCGTATGCGGCCGTGCACCGCGAGGGACGGCTCAGCATGCGTACGACGCTGGTGGCAAGTCCCGACTGGCAGGCGTTGGGCGCGAGCGCAGCGGGCACCGACAGCCGGGCGTGGGGAAGGCTGCTCGACGCCGGGTTTGCCCACCTCGCCCGCAGCGGGACCGGCGACGCGTGGTTGCGGCTCCAGGGGCTGTTCGTGGATATCGACCCGCTCGCCGACAATGCAGTACGCGCGCGCTCGATGCCCTATACCGGGTGGGCCGGCTTCAACTACGACACCGCGCTCGCGCGGGAGAAGGCCACCGCCCTGCTCGTGGCCTGCGCCGAGCGAGCCATCCGCGCGGTCGCGATCTGGCCGAACATGCTCGATCTGTTCGAAGCCGTCGACCGCCAGGTGTCCATTCGCGACCAGCGCTGGGTGCTCGGCCACCTCTCGACGCTTTCGCGCGCCGACGTGGCCCGCGCTCGCGACCTCGGGCTGGTCGTCACCACGCACACCAACCGCTACATCTACAAGGAGGGGCACCTGCTCGCCCGACAGCTCGGCCCCGGGCGCATGGACGAGATTTCGCCGCTGCGCTGGCTGGTGGAAGCCGGCGTTCCGGTCGCGCTCGCCACCGACAACGTGCCGGTGTCGATGTTCTGGCCCATGTGGCAGGCCACCACCCGCCTCAATCGCTACACCGGCGGCGCGATCGCGCCCGCACAGGCGCTCGATCGCCTGCAGGCGCTGCACGCGAGCACGGTCGGTGGCGCGGTACTCGCCTTCGCCGAGCACGAGCGCGGCACGCTCGCCCCGGGCATGCTCGCCGACTTCGCCGTGCTCGACGGCGACCCGCTGTCGGTCCCCGACGAGCGGCTGCGCGAACTCGCAGCCGACCTCACCGTGGTGGGCGGTCGGATCGTCTGGCAGCGCTGAAGCGGTCGCCACGTTCGGTTGCCGCTGGCATGATTCGCGCTTGACCGGCAGACGTCTCCGGTCCTCCCGGGTTTGCGTACCCCCTCCCCACTGCGAGTCCTGACCATGACCCCACCTTTCCCCGTCCCGCCCACCGTGCGACCGGCCCTGCGCGCGCTGATCGCGCCCGCACTCCTGCTCGCGCTCGCGCCCGTCCACGCGCAGCAGGCGTTTCCGTCGCGTCCGGTGAGCATCATCGTTCCGTTCGCGGCCGGGGGTACGGCCGACGTGCTCGCGCGCGAGTTCGCGAACGAGCTCACCAAGTCGCTCAACCAGAACGTGCTCGTCGAACTGCGGCCCGGAGCGGGGGGCAACATCGGCGCCGAATATGTCGCCAAGCAGGCGCGTCCGGACGGCCACACCCTGCTGCTGGGCTCGCTGTCGGTATCGACCAACGTGAGCCTGATGAAGCTCACCTGGGATCCGCGCAAGGACCTCGTGGTGGTGGCCGGGATCGCCACCGTGCCCAACCTGCTGGTGGTGGCGGCCGACAGCCCGTTCAAGACGGTCTCCGACCTGATCGCCGTGGCCAAGGGCAAGCCCGGCGGCCTGTTCTTCGGGTCATCGGGCCCGGGCACCAGCAGCCACCTGTCCGGCGAGCTGTTCAAGGAGCGCGCCGGCGTGGACATCACGCACGTCCCGTTCAAGGGCAGCGGTGCGGTGTACCCGGACATCATCGGAGGCCGCATCACCATGCTGTTCGACCTCGCAGGCTCCGCGGTCGGTCAGATCAAGGGCGGGAAGGTGCGCGCGCTCGCCACCACCGCCCGCAAGCGGTCGGGCGCGATGCCGGAGGTGCCGACCATCGGCGAGACCTTCCCCGGCTTCGAGTTCGGCAGCTGGTTCGCCTTCTTCGCACCGGCCCCGACCCCGCGCGAGCATGTCGCCGTGCTCGAGCAGGCGACCGTGCGCATGCTGCAGACCGAGCGCATCCGGGAGCGACTCACCCAGATCGGCGCCGAGTCGGTACCGACCTCGAGCGCCGAGTTCACCCGCTTTCTCGTGAACGACATCGAGCGCTACGCACGGCTGGTGCGCGACGGCAGACTGCAGCCGCTCAACTGAACCCCGGGCCGGGCGGCCACTCGACCGGCCGCCCCGGCGCAAGACACGCTCGATGGGAGGACGTTCGCCGGCGTGGAGCCGGTGAGCGAGGCGGCCCGTCGGGGTTGAGGCGCCGCCCGTGGCGCGATCAGTATGAGCGCGGAAGCCCCAGTACACGCTCGGCGACGTAGCAGAAGACGAGCTCGCGGCTCACCGGTGCGATGCGCGGAATCATTGCCTCGCGCAGGTAGCGTTCGACGTGATACTCGCGCGCATAGCCCATCCCGCCGTGGGCGAGCACCGCAGCCTCGCAGGCCCGCCATCCTGCCTCGGCGCCCATGAACTTCGCCGCATTCGCCTCGGCCCCGCAGGGCTCGCCCGCATCGTGGAGACTCGCCGCCCGGAACACGAGCAGGTCGGCCGCCTCCAGTTCCATCCAGCAGCGGGCGAGCGGATGCTGGATGCCCTGGTTCTGGCCGATCGGCCGGTCGAACACCACGCGCTCGCGCGCGTAGTCGATCGCGCGGGAGAGCGCGGCCCGTCCCAGACCGACAGCCTCCGCGCCCATCAGGATGCGTTCGGGATTGAAGCCATCGAGGATCGCGCGAAAGCCCTGCCCCTCCTCGCCGATACGGTCCTCCGCCGGCACCCGGAGCCCGTCGAAAAACACCTGGTTGGAGTCGACCGCCTTGCGGCCCATCTTGTCGATCTCGCGCACCTCGATCCGGTCCCGGTCGAACGCGGTGTAGAACAGCGTGAGTCCGTCGGTCGGACGCCGACACTGTTCGCGCGGCGTGGTCCGCGCGAGCAGGAGGATGCGGTTGGCCACCTGCGCGGTGGAGATCCAGACCTTCTGGCCATCGATGCGGTAGTGGTCGCCCTCGCGCTGCGCGCGGGTCGCGATTCGCGAGGTGTCCAGCCCGACCGACGGCTCGGTGACCGCGAAGCAGGCCCGGTCGGCGCCGGCGATCACCGGCGGCAGCATCCGCGCCTTCTGTTCCGCCGTGCCGTAGCGGACGACCGGCGAGAGGCCGAAGATGTTCATGTGCACGGCCGAGGCACCGGAGAACCCGGCGCCCGAGCGCGCGATGGTCTGCATCATGATCGCCGCTTCGACCAGCCCCAGTCCGGCACCACCGTATTCGGACGGCAGGCAGATGCCCAGCCACCCGTCGGCGGCGAGCGCGGCGTGGAAGTCGGCCGGGAAGCCGCCGTCACGATCGCGCTCGAGCCAGTAGCTGTCGGGGAACCGGGCGCAGATCCGCTCGACTCCCTCGCGAATCTGCCGCTGTGCGTCGGTCAGGCGGAAGTCCATGGTGGGCTCAGGAACCGGTGTCGTGCTCGCCCAGCCGCGGCGCAGCCCCGGGCTCGGGTGCCGGCGTGCGCGAGAACCGTGCGGGCACGCGCGGCATGCGCAGCATGCCCTCGGTCGGATGTCGCTGGCGGGCGAAGAAGCCGCAAGCCTGGAGATGCGGGTCCTCGAGAAGCGATTCGAGCGTGTTCATCGGCGTGGCCGGGATGTCGGCCGCCTGCAGTCGCGCGAGCCACGCGGCCGAGGTGTCGGTGGCAAGGTGCCGCGCGACGTAGCCCTGTACGTGGTCGACGTGAACCGTGCGCGACTCGGCGTCGGCGAAACGTGCGTCCCGATCGAGCAGGTCCGGGTCGTCCACGAGCTGCGCGAAGCTGCGCCACTGCCGGTCGCTGTAGATCAGCACGCACACATGACCGTCGAGGGTGCGAAACGGGCGGCGCTGTGGCGAGAGGAGGCGCACGTACCCGGTATCGGCCAGCGGCGGCTCGTGCGTCATGCCCCAGAGATGGTCGCCCAGCACGAACTGGGTCATGGTCTCGAACATCGGCACTTCGACCGCCTGTCCCTGGCCCGAGCGCTCGCGCTCGTAGAGCGCGGCGTTGATCGCCATCGCGGTGTACAAGCCCACGGTGCGGTCGGCGAGGTTCAGCGGCGTGTAGCGTGGCTCTCCGCCCCCGGCCCGCCGTACCAGGTCGGGAATGCCGCAGGCGCCCTGGATGAGATCGTCGTAGGCGGGACGCTCCGCGTAGGGCCCATCCTGTCCGTAGCCGAAGCAGCCGCAGTGGATGAGGCGCGGGTACGCCACGCGTATCCGGTCGTAGTCGAGCCCCAGGCCGGCAAGCGTGCGGGGCCTCAGGCTGTGGAGGAACACGTCGGCGCGCGCGAGCAGCTCGAGCATGCGCGCGAGACCCTCGGGCGTCTTGAGATCGAGTTGCTCGCTGCGCTTGCCGCGATTGAGCTGCAGGAAGTTCGGTCCCATGCCGGGGTTGCGTTTCGGGCCGACGTGGCGCATGGCATCGCCGCCCGGCGCTTCGACCTTGGTGACCTCCGCCCCGAGGTCCGCCAGCATCTGCGAGGCGTAGGGCCCCATCACGATGGTGGTCAGGTCGACCACCCGCACGCCAGCGAGCGGACCACTCATGCGTCGCGATCGCCTCGCGCCGCCGGCGCGCGTCCGGACCATCGGTTCGCGAGCACCATGCCGGCGAGCATCGCGGCGACGAAAACGACCGCGTCGGGCGCGAGCGTGGCGAGGCCGACCAGAGCCGGGCCCGGGCAGAAGCCCCCGATACCCCATCCGATGCCGAAGAGCGCGGCTCCGCCCAGCAGGCGACGGTCGATCGGGGTTCGCGCAGGCAATGCAAGCGCCTCGTCGCCGAGCGCGGCGCGGCCGCGCCGCTGCGCCCAGGCGAAGCCCACCGCCGACACGGCGAGCGCCCCCCCCATCACGAAGCCGAGGCTGGGGTCCCAGTGGCCGGCAAGATCGAGAAAGCCGATGACCTTCGACGGGCTGATCATGCCCGACACGATGAGCCCCACCCCGAAGGTGAGCCCGGCGAAGAAGGCGGCAAGCGACCTCATGGCATCACCCGCAGGCCGTGCTCGAGCACCCATACCGTGGCGATCCCGGTGCCCATGAACGTGAGCGTCGCGACGAGCGATCGCAGCGAGCCGCGCGACAGCCCGCAGACGCCGTGCCCGCTGGTGCAACCCGCGCCCACCCGCGTGCCGACGCCGACCAGCAGACCGGCGGCCACCAGCCACGGCCAGTCGACCGGCGCCACCGGGATCGGCACGGCCACGCCGGACACCGCGGCAAGCCCGGGCGCCGCCAGCAGTCCGAGCAGGAAGGCGATACGCCACCCACGATCGCCTGCGGCCGCGCCGCCTCGGGGCAGCAGGCCGCCGAGGATGCCGCTGATGCCGGCCACGCGGCCCAGGGTGATCACCAGGAAAGCCGCCGCGAAGCCGATGAGAAGCCCGCCGATCAGGGATCCGCCCGGCGTGAAGTTTGCCCAGTCGATCGTCATCGTCGATTCATGCAGTGACGTTATATCCCCGATCATACGCTTGCCCCCGGCCCGCGTGCCCCCAGGCCGGCGCATCATCGTCGTCACTGCGCACGCCCCCTGCCATCCCCCCGCTCGCACACGCCATGTCGATCCGCTCGCAGCCCGTCGCCGCTCCCGCCCGCCGCCGCGCCCTCGCCGCGCTGGGGGCCGGGCTCTCGCTCGCCACGGTCGCGCCCGCCCGCGCGCAACCCGCGTGGCAGTCCGCCGACGACCCGTTCACGCTGGGCGTGGCCTCGGGCGATCCATCGCCCGACGGCTTCGTGCTGTGGACCCGGCTCGCGCCGCGACCGCTCGACGGCGGCGGGATGCCGGCAAGCCGGGTTCCGGTCGACTGGGAAGTCGGCACCGACGAATCCCTGAAAACCCCTCTCCGCCGGGGGCGAGCCTGGGCCGACCCCGCGCTCGCCCACAGCGTCCACGTCGAAGTGGACGGGCTGGACCCCGACCGCGCGTACTGGTACCGCTTCACCGCAGGCGGCGCGCGCAGTCCGGTCGGACGCACGCGAACCGCGCCGGCTGCCGGCGCTCCGGTCGCGTCCCTCGCCTTCGCCTTCGTCGCCTGCCAGCACTTCGAGCATGGGCAGTACGCAGGATATCGCCACATCGCCGAGGACGACCTGTCGCTGGTCGTCCACCTCGGCGACTACATCTACGAAGGCTCGACCCTGGGCGATGCCCCGCGCAGGCACGAGTCGTTCCGCGAACCGATGACCCTCGCGGCCTATCGCAACCGACACGCCTGCTACCGCATGGACGCATCGCTGCGCCTGGCGCACCAGCGGCTGCCGTGGGTCGTCACCTGGGACGACCACGAGGTGGAGAACGACTACGCAGCCGACCAGTCGGAGAACCGCGACGAACGCGGGTGGTTCCTCGCGCGGCGGGCTGCGGCCTACCAGGCGTACTACGAGCACATGCCGCTGCGCCGGGCCAGCCTGCCGCGCGGCCCCGACCTCCAGCTCTATCGCCGGCTCGCCTGGGGCGACCTCGCCACCTTCCACGTGCTCGACAACCGCCAGCATCGCTCCGACCAGCCGTGCGGCGCAGGCCTGCGCGGAGGAGGCAACCACGTCGAGGATTGCGCCGAGCGCCTCGATCCCGCGCGCAGCATGTGGGGCGAACAGCAGGAACGCTGGCTCGACGCCGGCCTGCTTGCCAGCACCACCCGCTGGAACGTGCTGGCGCAGTCGCTGATGATGGCGCAGGCACGCCAGCGCGGGCCGGACGGCGGCGACAGCCACTGGACCGATGGGTGGGACGGGCTCGCCGGCGCGCGAGCCCGGTTCCTCGGCCGACTGGCGGAGACCCGACGGCGGGACGTCGTATCGATCGGTGGCGATGTCCATGCGCACTATGCCGGCGAACTGAAGGCGAACTTCGACGACGAGCGGGCGGCACCGGTCGCCGCCGAGTTCGTGTGCAC
>JBIPNU010000148.1:0-6137 GCA_044370615.1 Burkholderiales bacterium | reverse complement strand
CGCGTCGAACCCGCCGGTGCTGATCGACCTGTCGCTGACCGAGGTGACGCGCGGCAAGATCATGATCGCGGCGAAGGAAGGCCGCCCGATCCCCGAGGGCTGGGCGGTCGACAAGGACGGCAACCCGACCACCGATGCGAAAGCCGCGCTCACCGGCAGCCTGTTCGCCATCGGTGGTGCCAAGGGTGCGATGCTGGCGATGATGGTCGAGCTGCTCTGCTGCGGCCTGACCGGCGCGGCGCTCGCATTCGAGAACGACTCCTACTTCGAGCCGGGAAACAAGCCGCGCATCGGGCATACGCTGATCGCGATCGATCCGGGTTCGACGGCGGGCAGCGCGGTCTACTTCGAGCGGGTCGAGGCGCTGATCGCCGCGATGCTCGCCGACCCGGGTGTGCGCCTGCCCGGCGACCGCCGCCATGCCGCGCGTGCGCGCGCAGCGGCCGAGGGGGTCGACATCCCCGACCCGCTTTACCGACAATTGCTGCAGCTGGCCGGCCGCGCCTGAGCGCATCCGGTCCCTTCGCCACAGCGCCACGACCGCTTCACCTACGGATGGAACCGACATGACCGACAAGACGCTGACGCTCACCGTCAACGGCGGCTCGCACGCGGTACAGTGCGACCCGGAAACCCCGTTGCTGTACATACTGCGCAACGACCTGTCGCTGAAGGGGGCGCGCTACGGCTGCGGCCAGGGCCAGTGCGGTGCCTGCACGGTGCTGGTGGACGGCAAGGCGGTCCAATCGTGCAACGTCCCGGTATCCGATTTCGCCGGCAAGGCGATCACCACGATCGAAGGCCTGGGTACGGCCGAGACGCCGCATCCGCTGCAGCAGGCTTTCATCGATGAACAGGCAGCGCAGTGCGGCTACTGCGTGACCGGCATCGTGATGAGCGCCAAGGCGCTGCTCGACAGCAACCCCAGGCCCACGCGCGCCGAGATCGCGACTGCATTGCGCGACAACCTGTGCCGATGCGGTACCCATGCGCGGATCATCCGCGCCGTCGAACGCGCCGCTGCGGCGATGTCCGCCTGAACCCCCGAGAGGTCACGAACGATGTCGCGTACCAACGATTCCTCCTCGCTGCCGGGCAGCCTGTCGGTCAACCCGATCCTCGACCAGTGGGTGCGGCTCGTGCCCGGCAGCGCCGGGTCGGCCGCCCATTCCGTCACCGTGTCGCCCGGAAAGGTGGACATCGGCCAGGGCATCTCGACCGCGCTGGCGCAGATCGCCGCCGATGAACTCGACGTCTCGCTGTCGCGCATCGTCATGCGCCCGGCCGGCACCGATACCTCGCCGAACGAAGAAATGACCTCCAGCAGCCTGTCGATCGAGCACAGCGGCATCGCGATCCGCTACGCGTGCGCCGAGGTCAGGGCCACGCTGCTGCAGAAGGCCGCCGAGCGCTTCGGCGTGAGCATCGAGCGACTCACCGTCGAGGATGGCACGGTGCGCGCGGCCGGCAGCGGGCAGTCGGCCACCTACTGGGAACTGGCCGAGCCGGGGATGTTCAGCCGGGCGGCCACCGCGCAGTTTCCGCCGAAGTCGCCCGACGAATTCCGCCTGATCGGCACCAGCGTCCGGCGGCTGGACATCCCGGCCAAGGTCACCGGTCGGCCGAGCTACGTGCACGACATGATGCTCCCCGGCATGCTGCATGCGCGGGTGGTGCGGCCGCCGAGCTACGACGCGCGGCTCGTGTCGATCGACGACGAGGCCGCCGTGCGCGCGATGCCCGGACTGGTCGAACTGGTGCGCGACGGCAGCTTCCTCGCGGTGGTTTGCGAGACCGAGGCGCAGGCGCTGCGCGCCGCCCGCGCGCTGCGCAACCGCGCGCAGTGGGACGAGCGCACCCGGCTGCCCGCGCAGGCGGCGGCCTACGAGCACCTGAAGACGCTGCCGCAGTCGCTGCACGTGGTCGGCGAGAAGTCCGATGCGGCCGCGGCCGCGCGGGCGGCGAAGACGCTGCACGCGGCGTTCACCAAGCCCTACATCGCGCACGCCTCGATCGGTCCGTCGTGCGCGGTGGCGGTGTGGAAGGACGGGCGTCCGGAGATCTGGTGCCACTCGCAGGGCATCTTCCCGCTGCGCGTGGATCTCGCCAAGGCGCTGCGCATGCCGGAGGCCGAGATCACCGTGCACCACGCGGAAGGCGCCGGTTGCTACGGCCACAACGGCGCGGACGACGCAGCGCTGGACGCGGCGCTCGCCGCGCGCGCGGTGCCCGGGCGACCGGTGCGCCTGCAGTGGATGCGCGAGGACGAGTTCCAGTGGGAGCCCTACGGCCCGGCGATGAGCGTGGAGCTCACCGCCTCGCTCGACACGGACGGTCGCATCGTCGACTGGACGCACGAACTGTGGAGCAACACCCAGAGCACCCGCCCGGGCCGCCAGCCCGAGGGCACCTGGCTGCTGGCGGGCTGGCACCTGGCCGACCCGCTGCCCAAGCCGCCGCCGCGCATGCTGCCGATCGCCAGCGGCGGAGGCAGCGACCGCAACGCGATCCCGCTCTACGATTTCCCGAACCAGAAGGTGCTGCACCACTTCATCACCGAGATGCCGGTGCGGGTGTCGGCGCTGCGCTCGCTGGGCGCCTTCGCCAACGTCTACGCGATCGAGACCTTCATGGACGAACTCGCCGAGGCGGCGGGGATCGATCCGGTCGAGTTCCGCCTGCGCCACCTGAAGGACGCCCGTGCGCGGGCGGTCATCGAGGCGGCGGCCGATCGCGCCGGCTGGAAGGGCCGGGTGGCCGGCGATGGCACCACCGGCATGGGGATCGGCTTCGCGCAGTACAAGAACAAGCAGAGCTATTGCGCGGTGGTGGCCGAGGTGTCGCTCGAGGCGGACCTGCGGGTGACCCGCTGCGTGGCGGCGGTGGAGTCGGGGCTGGCGATCAACCCCGACGGCATCGTCAACCAGACCGAGGGCGGGGTGATCCAGGCGGTGTCGTGGACGCTCAAGGAGGCGGTGCCGTTCGACGAACGCGGCATCCGCTGCATGACCTGGGACGACTATCCGATCCTGCGTTTCGATGAAGTGCCCGAGGTCGAGGTGGTGCTGATCGACCGGCCGGACCAGAAGTCGCTGGGCGCGGGCGAGGCGGCGCAGGGCCCCACCGGCGCGGCGATCGGCAATGCGCTCGCGCAGGCGATCGGCGTGCGCGTGCGAGACCTGCCGCTCACGAAGGACCGGATCGCGAAGGCGCTGGTGTGAGTCCGCAGGTCCCGGCAGGCGGGGGACGCCCGTGATCGGTCGCGCGTTGCTGCGGCTGGCCAACCTGCCGGCACTCATGCGCTACCTGCGCGAGCACCGGCCGGATCGTTCGGTATGGGATCCGGCCGAGGACCTCGAGCTCGAACTCTACGGGGCGATCTTCGGCAACGATTTCCTGCACTACGGCTACTTCGATCCGATCCCGGGGTCGGCCGAGGAGATCAGCCTCGCCGACGTGAAGCGGGCGATGGACGCCTACGCGACGCTGCTGGTCTCCAGGGTACGCGCGGGCGAGCGCGTGCTCGACGTGGGCTGCGGCATGGGCGGGCTGCTCGCGCGGCTGGACGTTGCGGGCGCCCAGCCCACCGGCCTCACCCCGAACCGCGCGCACGCCGCGCACATCCGCGAGCGCTGGCCGCACCTGCCGCTGGCCGAAGGGACGCTCGAGGAGGCACGCTCGCCGCTGCTCGACACCCCGTTCCCGGCGATCGTGAACGCGGAATCCTTCCAGTACGTGGACCTCGAGCGCGGACTCGCGCGCATCGCCGCGCTGCTCGCGCCCGGCGGGCGCTGGATCGTGATCGACTACTACCGGCTGCAGGCCGACACCCGCAACCGCTCCGGCCATCGGCTCGCCGACTTCGAGTCCGCGCTCGGCCGCCACGGGCTGGAGATCGTCGAGCGGGTGGACGTCACCGAGAACTGTCTTCCCAGCCTCGCCTATGGCCGGCTGCTGGCCACGCGCTTCGCGCTGCCGCTGGCGCGCTTCGGCGCCGAGAAGCTGTTCCTTCGCCAGCGGCTGCTCGGCTACCTGTTCGGCGACGACCTGCGCCGCAAGCTCGATACCGTGCGCCTGGATACGCTCGACCCCGAGGTGTTCCGGCGCGAGAAGCGCTACCTGCTGTTCACGATCCGGCGTCGCGGCTGACGCGGCTGTCTTCGGCGCGGACGCCGTCGTGGCGGACCCTGCCGCCGGCGGGCGCTGGCCAGCCGGATGCCTGGCGCCGCGGCCGATCGCCCCGGGCGTCCTGACGGACGAATGTCATCCGGCGATGCGACGATGGCTGGGCGTCGTGTCCGACGCCGCTACGATGGGAGTGCACGATGCCGGATGTCGACGGGAGGTCGCTGCGCGGCCGGGTGGCCCTTGTCACCGGCGCCAATACCGGCATCGGCCGCATCACCGCCCTCGAGCTCGCGCGGCGGGGCGCCCAGGTCTGGCTCGCCGGGCGCTCGGCCGAGCGCACGCAGCCGGTGCTCGATCGCATCGCGGCGATGAACACCGGCGCGCCCCCGCGATTCCTGCCCCTCGAACTGGGCGACTTCGATTCGGTGCGTACATGCGCCGAGTACTTCCTCGCGCAAGGGCAGCCCCTCCACCTGCTCGTCAACAACGCCGGGCTCGCCGGGGCACGCGGCCTGACGGCATCCGGATTCGAGGTGGCCTTCGGGGTCAACCATGTCGGTCATTTCCTGCTCACCTGCCTGCTGTTGCCCTGCCTTCGCCGCTCGGCGCCCTCGCGTATCGTCACGGTCGCGAGTCGCGCCCATCGGCGGGTATCGGGCATCGACTGGGACGGAGTCCGGCGTCCTGCGGCTAGCCTGACCGGAATCCGCGAGTACGCCCAGTCCAAGCTTGCCAACATCCTGTTCAGCGCCGAACTGGGCCGAAGACTCGCAGGCAGCGGGGTCAGCACCTGCGCGCTGCACCCGGGCGTGATCGACACGGATGTCTGGCGCGTGCTGCCGCGCCCCTTGCGCATCCTCATGCGCCTGCGTCTCGCGCCGGTGGAGATCGGTGCCCGCACCACGCTCTACTGTGCGACCGACCCGGCCACCGTGGCCGACACCGGTCTCTACTACAGCGACGAGCGGGTGGCCGTGCCCAGCGCGGCGGCTCGCGATCCGGCGCTGGCCGCCGAACTGTGGCGTCGCAGCGAGGCGTGGACCGGCTGCGGCCCCTGAACGGCGATTCGCCCCCGCGTGCGCGGGATGAAGGCGAGGCCGCGATCGTGGGCGGGTGATCCGTCGCAGGCTGGGGGACCGGTTACGCCCGATCAAGCGCGGCGGTCGGCCATGATCGGGGTGCCGCGCGGGCCTCGCGCGTCCGCACCCCAGCCCTCCGAACGGGCGGGCGCGGGTGCAGCACGCCCGCCTCGCGGATATCCGGCGCGCACCCGCCCTTGACGCTGGCTGACCTGTTCGTCACCATGTCAGCGGGCTTGCGTTCTCAACCCGCCGGGGGCGGGCGGAGCCGCCCGTGTCCGAGTCGCCCGCAGAGGCGGCCGTCGCCGGCATCGATCCGGCCTGGCATCCCCGGAGGAGATCCCGATGTCCCAGAAAGTCGCGGTCACCCTGACCGTCAACGGGCAGTCGCGCACGGTCAGCGCGTTGCCGGATACCCCGCTGCTGTGGGTGCTGCGGGAAGACCTCAAGCTCACCGGCACGCGTTTCGGCTGCGGGGTCGGGCAGTGCGGTGCCTGCACCGTGCACATCGACGGCCAGGCCAACTATGCCTGCCTGAACCCGATCTCGGCGATGCAGGGGCGGCGGGTCACCACGATCGAGGGACTCTCGTCCGACGGCAATCATCCGCTGCAGCGCGCGTGGGTGGCCGAGCAGGTGCCGCAGTGCGGCTACTGCCAGTCGGGCCAGATCATGCGCGCCGCCACGCTGCTGCGCGACCGGCCCCGCGCCACGCGCGAGGAGATCGTCAACCACATGCAGCCGAACATCTGCCGCTGCGGCACCTATGCGCGCATCGTGCGGGCGATCGAGCGCGCGGCGAAGGAGGTCTGAGCGATGGACACGATCACGCCTCCGATTCCCGCCGCGGCCGCCGTCGAGGCAGCCGACCCTCGTCCTGCCCGGATCCCCGAGGGCTGGGCGCCGGTGCCCTCCGCGTTGCGCGCCGCG